>JAJZVQ010000011.1 GCA_021845575.1 Microcaldota archaeon
CGGAAAAGAAGTGTCACCACCAGAGCCAACAGCTCCTGCCAGCGTTGTGTTCATTGCGATTGCCTTGAACTGGCTTAATACAGATTGACTTACCCTAACATTATCGTACTGCGTAAAATTGCTCGAGGTATTATTCAAGGCAAATGCAGTTATGCCGGCAACCGCCGCAATAATTATGATTCCGATATACAATATTTTTTTTCTATCCATAAACTCACTTCAAAGCAATCTTAGGAATAACCCTTTTAACTATATTATTAAGCAAAACGTTGATTTTTTTGCTGTAATGGCTAATTATATAATACATAGCAATGCTTAAGAATACTCCGGCAATGACATCAGTAAAGTAGTGCACACCCAAATATACCCGTCCAAACAACACCATAACTAGCCATATTATATACAATATTTGGATATACTTGTATTTACCAACAAAAAACGTTAATCCTGTCAGAACACTTGCATGATTGCTCGGAAAAGAAAAAGTGTTTTCGCAACTAACATTATTTATCCAATTCAATTCAGAAACATTGCACGGTCTTGGTTCTGCAACAATAAATTTGATAATATCAGAAACCACATAAAAGACCACCGCTGCAACAACAAAAGAGTATGAATTATAATCCTTTTTGATAAAATACATATACAAAAAAATAGCAGGAAGCACAACAAAAAAACTTGAAGCGAGAACTGTCATCACAAGATTTAATAAGGGGTTTGCGATTGCCTTCATCACTTCAAATGCCCATATGTTTATACTTATATCGTAAGGTGCGATACCGTATGGAGCGATAAATAAATTAATCATAACAAATCACAAAAATAAACAATAAATTATTAAGAAATAATAGAGAACCAATAATTATAATATAGTATCGATATAAAATAAATTATTATTGATTGGGGTCGTAGCGTAACCTGGCAGCGCAGCAGGCTCCAGAAGAAACTTCTAAAAGAAGTTTCATTAACTATAATTGAGCTTTATTGCGATGATTTAAATCTGGAAGTTTGAAATATGAAGTAACCTGCTGATCGGGGTCCAAATCCCCGCGACCCCAAATCTGTTTTATCCTCAGGAGCCACTCGCGAGCTTGCGCAGCAAGCGATAGAGCTGGAGACCTAAGAAGATAGAAACCACATAAACTATTTTTTGGTATAGTTAAGTATCTGATATAAAGAAAAGTTTGATGCACCGCCACTGCTTTCCGTAGCCAGCAACTTCAACTTGTAATTCGTGGTGTAAAATTTGCATACAGTGGTATTATATGGACTCACTGTGCACCAGAAATCATAACTAAGATAATAACAACTATAGTTCCTGTAACTTGCGTTTGTAAATATATCTGTTTCAGACAACGCAGAGGAACTCCTATTCAACATGAACCATAATGAGGGCACTTCAGATAGCACCAAGCACCCTGCCGGGACAAGTTTGTAATTGCTTCGGATAAAATCCTCAGATGTCTTGGCATATTGAGTTGTGTATGGATTAAGTCCCGGAATGTTTGCAGTAATATTGTTTACAGGAAAACCATAGTATGTGTAGGTCGGATTAATCAAAATTGGGGCAGTATAAATGAACGGCAAGGCAAAAAAGAGAAAAACTAATATTGAATATGTTAGGTATCTCTGATTTCGGCCCTTGCTAAAGACGCCGATTATCAGATCCCCTAAACCTAAAAGGCCGAATGCTGCAAGAATTGATAGCACAGGATACAGAATAAGGAAGTACCTCACTGAAACACCTACTAAAACCGATCCTGAAAAATAAAACAGGTAAAATATGAAATAAACTGAGAAGAATCCAAATAGTAATAACAATACGGCAAATCTACTCTTGTATTTTTTCATGAATAGCAAGAATATCAAGCCAAGTATTGCAAATGCCGTTATATTAGGTAAAAAAATGATTGGATAATCTTTCAATAAACCTGCTAAGAACAAAACGTTTGCAGACAGGTTAGGCAGAACATACGAAGAGGAAAATATTGGCGTGTTCGGATATAGGTAAAATGCTGCATTGGCCTGAAGCTCTGGAGTGGTCGCAATCATTGTATACAATTGTGGTTCGATGAGAATTATAGATACCATCCCAAGAAACAGCAAGTTTCTATCGGAAGATAGCTTAACGAACAATAATTTTATCTTTGTATTAAAGGTTTTTCTTATTCCCAAATCGCCAAGTGTCAAAAATATCACTAGAAAGAAGGGCACAAGAAGAAGGGCTTCAACCCTAAGGTATATAGCGAATAGAATACAGAATATGAAAGGGAGCAGTGTCTTTTTGTTTGACCTTTTTATGAATATCAAGAACAAAAGCATGGCAAGTATAGCAAATGCCATGAAGGACATGTCAGGATTTGCTAAAGTTTTGGACCAGATGAAAACCTCTGGGATAAAGGAAAAGATTACTGCCGATATCGGGCCAAGCTCCTTCCTCTTAATTAGAAGGTTGGCTATTAGGAATACCGAGATTATAGAAAGGACACCTAGAAACAACTCAAGATTGTATGATGTTGTATTGCTTATTCCAAAAATTCCAAATGCTATAGATATAAGAAAAGGCCACCCACCAGGATCAAAGCCTAGTTCGGTAGAGAAGCATTTTTGTACATATGGGGTTCCATTCCAGCACATTAGCGCATTTCCGCTGTGTAGTATGTTCAATGCAATGCCTTGGTATATATTTTCGTCAAAAAAAATCAGTTCGGTTTTAGGAAGGGCAAAAATAGAGAAAAGAAGGAAGAATAATATTATCAAACAGAGTGCAATTATACTATAACTATTCAGATTCTCCGATAGTACTTCCTTCATATCCCTTCTTGCATATAATAAAGAAACAACAAACGCAGTCAATGCAAGCGCACAGGCGCCTGTTATTAGATATCCTATTAAGTTTTCAAACAGGGATATGATTAAGAAGGAAAATATCAAGATGATGATGATGACCGAAGTGGTAATATACAATTTCATACAATCATATCAAAAAAGACAAATTATTTAATATCTAAGAAAATTTTCCCAGCTCGGTTGGGAATCTGATTCTGCAACAAATATACTTTTTCTTATTATAATTCTTCTGACGATGAGCAGCCATGGCTTCATGTGGTTATATTTTCGTCGTCGAAGTGAATATATAGATAGTGTAACTAAGACAAAAAATAAAAATGTATTGAACTTCCAATACAATTTTGAGCACATTGTACTTATACTATCTATGAGAACCAGGATGTAAAGATAATTCTTATTTAAAAAACCATCTCTACAAACATCCACATGTTAATATTTTATATGTATCACTATTTTATATACCCCCTAAGAATCTTTCCACAGCAGATATTGTACATTCTATTTTGTCTTCTCCGACTACTGCCTTATTTTTATCCAGAATGGTTCCATATATCCATTTTGTTCCCATATCCAATCTAACGTAAAATTGTTTTTGTTTCATTTAATTCACCAAATATACTATTTGGTGGATGTTTTAAAGGACTAGCTCTCATCCAACAAAGTACTGATTCAAGGTCTTCAAGAATCCGAAGATGCAAAAGATTGTTGCAGAAGCATTCAAAGAAATTGAAATGCAATACAAAATCAGAATAAAGGAATTATCATTTGGGGTGGTTTCACGCATGTCCCTATGGAAGTCAACATGCCAAATAAACTTTCTGTTGCGTAGGTAATACAAATACTGAAATTACATCCCACCTAGAAAATTTTCAGGTAAATGCCCAACTTCTACAAGAAAAATGGCGGGAGTTTCTGGATAGGGCAGTACAGCAATTCAAGTGCGGGCTTCGTTAAAGAAGAGAAGATAAAGGATTATATCTGTAAGCGAGCCGTTTCCATCAAAAGAAGGAGGGACAAAATCTCAAAAAATAACAAAAGGTTAATATTTATTACTATTAAAATACATAGCAAAGTTGATTCAATGGCAGAGGAGAATAAAGTAAGCAAGAAAAACAGTAAAAATATTATATTAATTGGAGTTATAATTGCCGTAGCAGTCATTGCAGTAATTTTTGCTGGATTAGAGCT
The DNA here is from genome assembly GCA_021845575.1 of Microcaldota archaeon. Lineage (GTDB taxonomy): Archaea > Micrarchaeota > Micrarchaeia > Micrarchaeales > Micrarchaeaceae > JAJZVQ01. The sequence goes on from JAJZVQ010000011.1 coordinate 4,039, forward strand.
TAATAAAGGCAGCACAACAGCGCCTGTTTCAAATCAGACCACAATTCAAAATACCTCAGCATCAAGATTACAATTTCTAAGCGACATAGGAAAATTTAGTTCAACTCCCAATATAAAAATATTATACAATATGACTGCCTTCAATCCCTCACCAAATGCCTCTTCAAATTCCTCGCAACTCCTTATAACCTATTATAAATCAGGGAATAACCAATCTGCAGTTATTACCCCTAAATTATCAATAAGCCAAATCTCGTTTTATTTTGTCAACGGAAGGTCGTTAGAGTGTTCTAATCTGCCTTCAATAAGCAGTATTAATGGCGTCAATACGGAATGCAATTTATACAACGTCCCTGAAGTGTATAATTTTCCTAAAATCACAAACATAAACTTTGTTAGCAACCCAAGCACAACTATAATTTATCATAATCAAAGCAGCGTCAATGGAAGGGTCTGCAATCTGTTTACAATATCCGTCCCAGAAAGTGAAGTAATAAATATCTCAAGTGTACCTCCGTCTTTTGCAGCATCATTCCTGAACACCTCAATTATAACAACAGAATGTTTGGATAATCAATATGGCTATCCATCGTATATGAATGTCTCAGTGATAACACAAAACCGCACTGCCACAAAATTAACCAAAGAATTTACGTTGGTAGCCGAAAATATCTCTTCAGGGAATATAAATCCATCACAATTTGTATTGCCAGCCAGTTTTGCACTAGTAAACTCCCGTTCAGGGACTGTAAGTTGCAATGGTCATAATATGTCCTTCGGTTTCACACCATTTAAAGACATGTTAAATCCAAACCTTTCAATCAATGCGTCGGCTTACAATTCGACATCAAAGAAGTTTGTTAATATTGCAACCATAAACAAAACTCTAAACGGGACATATTCCGCTTTCAACAATTATACCATAAATGTTTCTTCAAGTAAAAATATAAGCAATGATGGATTAAACATCTGTATGGGTAATTCTTGCGTGTCGAGTTATTGTTTAGTAATTCCGCCGTCAGTTAGCAATTCAACAATTAGTAAAACATCAGTGCCAACGTCCAGTAATGTTGTAGTAACAACAAGTAACACAGCAACGTGATCTAGCAACCATATAAAGAGCCAATAGCAGCATCTACAACAAAAGAGATTAGCAGCCAGATTTTTCAGCATGAATATTATAAGAAACTAAAGAATAAACTCACTTTCGCTGTAATATTTGCATGTGCAAGTCCTCATGCCTCTAATCTTCATCTGTTTTTTGAATGTTTTGTGTATCTTTTTCTTCAAGAGTTTTCTTCTGTAAATACCTATATATATTCGTCAAAAGTTAATTTAGACTTCGTCAATAGTCTAACTCTTCACACAAGTTTTTTATTAATACACAAGCACTATTTTCTACTTCGGTCTTTTTGGACTGGTTGATTTATATGAAAACAACAAAAGATTGTGTAACCAAAACAATGGGCGAAAACACTGACTCAGAATCGTCAAGAATTTCAAATAAAGTCTACAATCTGCTATATTGTGTACATGGCAATCGATTTAGGCGAAAAGATAATTGGCATGTTCAAAACAGAGCTAGAAAACCACAGTATAAGCACTGAGGATGCCGAAGATAAAATATACATTTTGATAAAAGCAATGCCGGAAATGGCAAAAAACAGGCTTATAGCAAGGTTGCCAGAAAGCATAGCACAAGGAGTATTGAAGCATTTCGAAATGATGTCTAAAACGAAAGAATTATCCCTAAAAGAATACCAGAGGAGCTTGCCGAGTCCATTGGCAAATACATTAGATTATTAGTTTATGAAAACATCATAAAGGGTGTTCTGCAAGCCCTTTTTGACCGTATTTTAACATTTTTTCGAATATTTCAGCCTGTTCCAATGCATTATCTAATGCATTATGTGTATGGCTTCTATTCGAAACGATGAATCTCGGGATTTTTTTGTTCATAGCTTCTTCCCATGTACTGCCCAATGCCCCCATATAATAAGATCTCATATCTATATTATTCTGCCCGAAAAGGTTTTCTCTATCAAATTTCACAAGATACCATTTTATAAACATCCAATCAAATGTCCCAAACGCCACAAATATAGGCATATCATCTCCTGAAACGAATTCTACCCATTCAGCGAATCTTTCTATTGTGGCAGATGGTTCTTCTCCAGTTTCATAAAGTTTTTTCATGGAGAATCTACTGTCCAAAAAACTTTCCACAGAATTGTCGCTAATCGGTTTGACCTCCGCATAAAATTTCATATCAAGTTTTCCTACTACTGCCGCTCCTATAGAAAGTATACTATATTCCTCAGGCACAGGCCCTGATGTTTCAATACCTACAGATATATACACTTCTCCCATATCTATCAAATATCCAAATCAAAGGTTACTGTAAAAAAGTTTTCTGTAAATAGTCAGATTCCCTATATCATGCCAGTTTCCTTCTTTATAAACGTAACCGTATACCTCTTCATTCTTTACTAACCATTCTATGAAATGGCCTATTTCATCATGTTTTCCGCTCTCCTTAAGATAAGAATGAAATTTTTTAAGCATCTCTTTCGGAAAGATGTAAATTCCTGTGCTTATCAATGTTGATTTAGGCTTTTCAGGTTTCTCGGTAAAACTTACTATCCTACTTTCGCTGTTTATGCCAACGACTCCGAACAGCTTTGCATCATCGATGGATTTTACGTCATAAAGGGCTATTATTGGTTTTTTCTTTTTCTCAAAATGTTTTTTCAGTTCCAAAAGATCAAACTCAAAGTAGTTGTCCCCCGCAACAATTAGGAGATCATCATTTATCTTTGCATTTCTTATTGCATAATTGATGCTCCCTATAGCTCCGTACCTTTCTGCATTGTCCATCGAAGGTTCTATAACAAGTTCAATACCTTTTTCTCCGCCTGCCTTTTCAAGGTTTAACAAATATTTAAACTGGTTCGAGAATTTTTTGTTGACGGAAATAACCTTCCTTTTTATTTTCAAATCATCTATGGAATCTATTATATGACCTAATAATGGTTTACCCTTCACATAAAGTAAAGGTTTCGGAATAAATTCCGTAATTGGTTCAAGTCTCTTTGCAAATCCTGCGCAAAGTATAAGGGATTCCATACAATCAACTATAGTTCTAACTATATAGTTCTCATTAAGGCGCCAAAATTTATAACACTTTCTTAAAATACATAAACCAAAATCGCGTTTTAGTGAGATCTCCCCTCAATCAAGGCGGGAGCGCTTACAATTCAAAGCAGAAAAATTCTAATTATTTTACGTGGCTTGGTATAATTCCGATATCATTGTTAGAGAGTATTATTATGTTTTTACCACTGAAATACTCTTTGTAAAATTTGTATGCATCATTGTTTACAATTACTATTGTTTTCCTGAATAGTTTTTGCCTTTCTTTTAGCATAATAGAGGTTTTTTCAATATTTTTCTTCCCAGTTTCATATTCTATTGCAATTCTTTCCTTCCCTGAATATGCAATTATGTCAGGCCCACCTCCATGATTTAGATAGCACGATATCCCGTCTGCTCTAAGAAACTCAAGAATCTTTATTAGTGATACTTCGTGTTCTATACTTACTGACTTATTCTGGCACCTTATCCAAAGTTCAGTTTTGTCTCCTGTCCTAAACTCAAATTTATCAACTTTACCACTTTCTAAAATTTTATTTACCAATAATTTGTTTTGTCCAGTAATTTTAACTAATTCTTCAACCAACACGGGATTTTTTATCGATTTCAAAACGGATTCACATTCCAAATCAGTTTTTATGGGCAAAGTTTCTCTGCTTCTCATTTTTTCGCTTATTTTTCTAACAGTTGGGGTATGAATAAATAAAGGAGTACTATTACTATAACTCACCATAATCGCTTCATACTTTTTTGCACCATAAAGCGATTGTTTTATCATTGATGCTTTTTGGCTATCTCCACCAAGGATACTGGAGATATAAGCCAATTCTTTTGGTTCCCTCATGCAAAATGATAAAAATATTGATGCATTTGAAACAATACTTTCAGAGAAAGATTTTGCAGAATTAGACACTATTATTATACCATATCCAAATTTTCTGGATTCTGTAATCATATCACTAAGTATATCTCCTGTATTTTCCACTGCAAACTTGCTTTCGTCAATTATTATATAGAAGCATATCCCTTGCTCCCTTTTGTTTGTTTTCATAATCCCATAAATCCTCCTGACAATTTCATGGATGTATATAAACTTTGTTTCTCCCCCTCCCATATCCTTCATCGAAAACGAGTTTACCCCATTAATTTTGCCCATATCCAAATAATTTCCTGAAGGCATACCTTTAGTCAACCCCATAATTCTCTGTCTTACATGTTCTATCCGTTCTTTCTCGGAAAAATTCTTTGAATTTTTACTGAATATCATTAATTCATTCGCCAAATCCTTCAAAGTTGGAGTTCTATCAATGAAAGTTGAATCGAAAGACAAACAGAACTTTCTATAAGTATAATATAACGCGTTATGAAGAATTCCTTCCTGTAGGTATCCAAATTTATAGACGGAAGACAAAAATCTTGTCAGTTCCCCTATCCTTTTATTGACGCTTAGTCCGTCAAGAGACATTATGTTAATTCCAGAATAATTTACGTTATAAACATTCCCTCCCAACCATTTTATAAGTTCTTCATGTTCATTATGTCCATCAAAAAGAATTATCGGAATATTGTAAGCTGCAATATCTATTATTAATGATTTCAATAGAGTGCTTTTTCCGAACCCCGAAGAGCCAACTATTAAAATATGGGGGTTTGCCTCATTTTCAGGTGCTATAACTACCTTTCCATTATTTTTTTTCCACCTAAAAACGGTTTCATTACGGAAAGTGAAACCATTTCCATAAAAAGCGGTGTTTGTTGTCCTCCCAAGTACGATCTCTTTTTCAATATTTCCAAAAAATAAACCCACTTGATTATTACTTTCTTTCTTGAAAAAATCAAATAAAGAGAAAGTGCGATCCCTAATACTGTCTAAGTGTTTAGTTATATCCATAAACTCACCATTAACAAAATACTCTAGAAGTAGACTGCAAATTTATCAAAAAACAAAATCAAGAACCTTTTCATCAGATTTAGAATTTATAATAAATTTGGCAAATACAAACTTTATTAACGTTGATAAATATTATACCAAAAGTTCAGGTATTAAACAAATCAACTATTACTTCCATTTTCCTACAGAAATTACTTTCTTTCCATTCCAATTCGCTACTGTTAAATCATTAAAATACGCCAACGTTTTTTTAGGTGTTAACCATTTAACAATATTAAAATCTCCATACTTTAATAAGGCAACATCTGCCCCTACAATTATCTTATTATTAACTTCATAATGTGATAAAATAAAATTCTGTTTTGTAGTAAATGTTGATTCGATCAACTTAATATTTTTTGGCGAATAAGAATAATATGTCTCTTGCATAATACCGGAATTCATACCTGTACTATTCTTTCCATGTTCAAAGTAAGATCCGTTAGTCGGAAAAGATAATATTTCTCTATTATTTTGATTTTCATTATACCCAACCATAACAACCTTTTTGTTATCTATAATACTCATAGTTAGTTCTATTTTATCCCCTTCTTTTATAGAAGATGATGGTTCATAACTATTTTGAAATACGGTTTTTCCAGCACTATTCCAAATTTGGACAGCATACTTAAATTTATTCATTTTAGGATTATACTCTAATACAAATTGATACCATTCCCCTTTATTTGTTGTACCATTCACCATCCAAGCTGTTTCATGTTCAGTCTTAACAGCATTTATTTCGACAGACAATTTTTTGAAATCAGTTTTATTAAAATCTACCCAATACTGCCTATCTATATATTTATTAGTGGGTTTTTTCATTACTACTTGTTTTTCAGTAGAAAATATATTATCAATATAAGGTATTTTATAATTTAGGTTAATAACATAAAGTGAAGAGTAAATCGCTGTTGCGATTACAAATTGGCGAGCAAACGTCTTACCCACATCAATGGCATAATCAACAGTTTTTTTAAACCGACTTTTATTTACATTATCTGAAGATTCTTCATTTGAAATCTTCTTTTCTTTTTCAGCATTCATACAGATAACCAAAAATTTACTTGAAAATGAATACGGTATTATTTTTAAGTATGTCTGCCTCTTCGCCAATTTTTTTATTCCTTACTATTATAAAAGATTTAATATTTTTTGGTATAATTTCAGTGTAGAATCCAGTTATTGTTTTAGGATCTTTCCCCTTCCTCAATGTCCTTATCTCATCACCCAAAATAACCACATCTTCACTTTCGCGTTTTGGCAATATAAAAATCTGTTTTCTTTTAAATTTAAGATACGGTTTATTATAATACGATTCCTCCATTACCCCAGTAAATATACCCTTTCCTTTTGAGTTAGATATAAAATCATTTCCATGCAATGGATAAGCAATTTCTTGTGATGACACCTTATTATTTATATCAATTACTGACATTACCACATTTTTACCTTTTATGCTCATGTTCAATTCAATAAAATCGCCATTTTTTATTATCGCTTTAACCGGAAATAAAAATTCTGCCACACCACCTTTCGGGAAAACAGACACACCTTTATTATTGAATACCTCTACCGCAATCCCAAAGCTCCCATTTTTTCCCCTGACGAAATTTTTATTGAAATAACCAAATCCTATCTGGTACCACCACCCATTTTTAGTCATTCCATTTAGGAGATCTATAGTAGTATTTTTTGTTTTTGTAGCTATTATACCTACACTCAATTTTTTGAAACTTTTTCCTATAAACATGGCTGCAATCTGTTTGTCGTAAGTGACAGTAGGTTTTGTGGCGTTTGCAGTGTTTACCGCCCCAAATAATGCTGCACCTGCTATGAATGGTAAAATCGCTTTTTTGTACCAAAATTTTCCCTTCTCTGCCAAGGAAGAATCCCTTCTAACCAATGACTTTGTCCCGCCCGTTTCTAAATTGAAATTTTCCGCAACGTTTATTGCTTTATCCATCTATACACCACTATAAACACAAGTAATACAGATTTAAACCTTTTCTGCAATCAATACGTTTAATTACCAACGCCTTACAACGCTTTTTAGCCTATTGTTTCTTGTTTTTTTCACCACTTTGCTTATTGTATGGCTTATGCCGTAAATGCCAAATGCCATTGCGGCGTATTCTAATGATTTTTCTGCAAGTTTTTGGGCTTCAACACCCACAACCCCAGACATAAAACTAATAATGCCTGCTGCTGATACAAATCCGGCCCCTGTAATCGCACTGACCCTCCTCAAAAAACCAACATTATCAGAATCAACTCTCCTGGCAAGTGATTTATACCCTAATCTATCTTTTTTCTGTGCCATTTGAACTGCATAATCATCAAAATTTTTCATTATCTTATGGTCATATACCTTGTAATTCATACTCTCACCACTACTAACGTGTCTTTTTAGATATTTATAGGTTTCTAATATCCTCTGGCAAATTTTTGAAAATAAATTATTTACGCCTGATTATAGGAATATTATTTTACCATAAATTTGTATAAAATTTCAAAGCATATGCTATTGCATAAGTCAATACTCTTACCCCACCCAGAAAATCCGGCTATTTCTATGGCGCCGCCTCAACGCATTTTGATATTTTATTATCTGAATATACATTTATATACTTTACTATTAATTTATTTATAATCAAACCTCTATATTTATATGCGTGGCAGGCTTATTACTGCATGCCGAGGATTTTTTGCTAATATCCCTTTTTACATTCTTTTCTTCTAATTTAATAAATTTATAAGCTATTGCGCTTGTAACTGCAATTCCTAAAGAACCAAGAACAGCAGTGAACATGTATGGTGCTATTAAATCTGTCACTCCCCCAACAAACCCCATAACAACCCCTGCAGAAATCGCATCATTAATTATTTCTTCGCCCCTTTTTAACGAAATCAGCTTTTCTTTCAGTTTTTCTACTTCTTTGTTCTTCTCATGTTCTCTGTTCTCTCTAAGCAATTGTTCTATTCCAATACTATGTTTTGTATACTCTTCAATCATTTTTGCCTGCATATAATCATTTAAAGTTCAAATATAAAAATCGGGTTTATATCAACCGGAAGATCCGAAGTCGCATCAATTGTATTTTTTAGTTCCCTGCCAATTATCAAATATTTATCTATAAAACTCTTTGCCAACTGGTAATCCCCTTCAAGTTGAAGTGTGAGAAAATCTTTTAATAATTCAGTCACCGAATTTCTCATTTTCCCTAGCACAATTTCAAATTCTCCAGATTTTTTAAAGGATATCGCCCCTTTTTCTTTTAGGTAATTGTATGAAATACACGAACCCTTCGCATGTGCTTCTTTTAACCCAAATCTCAAAGCCCTAAAAATCCCGGCAAGATACGCAACATAAAACTCCATTTCGGAGTCTTTTGGCAATACTCCATTATCAACAAAGTAAAACATAGAGTAAAGCCCCGCAATATCCGCTTTAGCTTCCTCAATCGAATTATACAAATCTTTCAATGACTCATTAACAGGAATATCTTTGCCGTTCTTATTGATAAAAGAAGGTCCAAGCCCGTGCGAAAGTTCATGGAAGAGTACAAACTTGAAATAAGTATCAAAATTTAGGTATTTGAGCTGTTTTCCAGAAATAATCCTTTCAGCCAAAGGGACTGCGAGATTTTTGAATTTTGATTCCGTTATATTTTTTAGCAAAACTTTCTTACTGCCTTTCTTTGCCCTAACCTTTTCATCATTTGGCAGGTTAAATGCCGATGCCCTATAACCAGAATTCGCCTCCCCGCCGGCAAATATTTCGTTCACAACAGCAATAGGGGATTTCTGGCTCTTTTTAGTAAAATTATATTTCGGATCTATAGGCAATATTTTATCTATTTCTTCAAGATACTTTGTATATACCCTGAGTTTTTCGCTTTCTTCCCTATCTTTTATAGTAACAAAAGATTCAAATGAAGCTTTATACCCAAACAATGCATCATCATAGACCTCATACGGACCTATAGTAATTTCAATATCACTGTCGAGGTCCATCCATGCAACTTCAGATTCAAAATAATTATTTGAAAGAAACGCTTCAGCCTTTTTATTAAGAAATAATCTTAGTGATTCGTTATCTGTGAGCATCGCCGCTTCTTTCATGAGATTTGCCGCAGGTTCTATAAACTCCTTATACTCGATAGAATATGGCACTGCAACAAGTTTTTCACCCTTTCTTCTTATCACTGTGAAAGGGCTCTTAAACGTTTCCTCATCCTCTGGGTGCTCTTTCAACCATTCTTCAAATTCTTCTCTTGTAATATCCTCAGGATAAAATTCTACACCATCCTTCCTTTTTTCTGCACCAATAAAAGGCTTTTCATCATCTAACTTGTCCCAAGGTCCCTTATTCCACATAAGATATTTTAACTCCAATTTTTCTTTTTCAGCATCAGAACCCTTCAATTTTTTCATAATTTCAAAATTCTTGTTATATATCTGCATCAAGAATATATCATCTATAAGTTTTGATACTTTAACCATTTTTCTTAATAATATAATTTGGTTATCATTTAAATTACTTGAGTCATATCTTAATTCAACATCAATCAGCCTGTTCAATCTCTCATTTATATCCGTACTATTATTATTGCCTTTTTTGCTTGATAATTCATCGGGCACATAAAAATCGACATTCTTGTCTTTCACATTGCCAGATTGATATTTTTTTTCATGGACGTATTTTGGAAGATACGGAACTGCCCCATTTCCACGATTTACCAATTCCCTGTCTTTCTCTTCATCTGCGGTTAAAACTGAGCACACAACATTTTTTACTAATTCTTCTGTTGGAATATCTTTAAGAAAAGCCATGGCAACACTAATAAAAAAAGAATAAAATATACTATTATTTTATTACTGATGCAAAAGTATTTAAGAATTTAATCTTATTTTAAAATAAGTGAGAAAGTGGCTTTAAGCGAGAATGCACCAAAACCTTGGTCTATTTATCCTGGCGCTTTGGCAGGATGGGTAATGGATGCATTTGATTTGAGCATGATGTTTCTTTTAATACCGGTACTTGCAGATCTTTTCTTCCCAGAAAACTTCAATCTTGCGATTGTAGGCGTTTGGAGCATATACACCACGACATTTGTGTTTAGGCCTGTAGGCGGAGCAATTTTTGGAAGGGTTGGAGACAGAATAGGAAGAAAGAATGCGATGGTCATAACACTTCTTGGTTTAGGTTTGGTAATATTCTTTACAGGATTTCTTCCAACATATGCGGCAATAGGGATTGCCGCTCCATTGCTGCTTTTCTTATTCAGGATAGTAACCGGAATTTTTGCAGGAGGGGAATACGGCAACAGTGCATCTATTCTCGAAGAAACCGTCAAACCTAAAAAGCGGGGAGCTTGGGGGGCGGCAATACAAAGCGGTTATCCAATAGGATACACTTTCGCGGCCTTGTTGTTCCTTGCGCTTCATTACACTTTTCCAGGAACAAGCTTCATTTCAACTGGTTGGAGGTGGATGTTCTGGATTGGTATAATACCCGTAATAATAGGATTGGTTATAAGAATTTTGATGCCGGAATCCGTTTTATGGAAAAAACTTTATGAAAACAAGAAGATAGAAAAAGCCCCAATTTCCACGTTATTCAAGAACAGGATTACAAGAACAGGAGTTATTACGGGGATGCTTTCAATGACAGGGATAGCATGGGTCTACGGGCTTACCCTTGGGTTCTACCCGACAATATTATCATCAAACGGATTCATGGCATTTCCAACATTTCTTTACATAGTTATAATAGCTATACTTTCATCTCTGTTGGGTTATTTCCTTTCAGGAGTTATAAGCGATTATATCGGAAGAAGGAAAATGATGATAATATTTTCAGTATTGGCAATACTATTTGCAATACCTTTAACATATCTTTTGTCGATACACTCTCTTGGAAGCGTTGGTGCAGGATTCTTTGCAAGCATCCTCGCATTCTTAACTACAGGGATATATGGTGTTATTCCATCATTTCTTGCAGAGAAATTCCCCACGAATGTCAGAAGTAGTGGGGTCGGCATAAGCTTCAATGGCGGCTTTATAGTGGGCAATTGGAGCACTGTGATATTATTGCTTATAGTGGGGATTTTAGCACCGTCTTTCTTTGCGTTTTGGGGGGTGTTTGTTATAATAGGCGAGATCTTTATACTGGCAGCAGCCCTCTTGTCAAAAGAGACTAAAGATATAAACTTGGAAAATATATGATATTTTTCATTTCATTGTAAAATGGGGAGGATATGGAAATAAATAAAGTTACCAAAGAACAAAGTGATTTTAGCGTAAAAATAAATTATGGATTGGAAGGAGCGTATTTTACTGAAAGCAAAATATGTAAAGTTGACGGAGTAAACGGCAAACTTTATTACAGAGGGTATTCAATAGAAGAATTAGCATCACATTCAAATTTCGAGGAAGTAAGTTTTCTTCTCCTTAACGGAAAACTGCCACGAAAAGACGAGCTTGAAGAATTTTCTGCAAATCTCAAGAAAGAAAGGGAATTGCCAAAAGAGATTGTTCATATTATAAAAAACATAACAAAAAAAGAGGACCCTATGCATATATTGAGAACTGCAGTTTCAGCACTCTCAGCATATGATCCAGAAGCTGATGTTAATACAAAAGAAGCAAATATGCGAAAAAGCATAAGGCTTATATCAAAAATGGCAAGCATAACTGCTGCAATTGGCAGATTTAAAACCGAAAAGGAATATATAGCGCCTGACAACTCCCTTGGTCATTCAGCCAATTTTCTTTACATGTTACATGGGAACAAGCCCAGCGAGAAAGAAATCAAAATTTTTGACAGGATGCTCCTTCTTCATGCCGAACATAGTTCAAACGCATCTACATTTTCGGTTTTAGTAACAGGTTCAACATTATCAGATATCTATTCTGCAATAACTTCAGGTATAGGCACTTTGAAAGGGCCCCTGCATGGAGAGGCAGACGAAAATGCATTACGAATGCTTTATGAAATAAAAAGCCCTGACAATGCAGAGAGATACATAAATGATGCACTTTCAGGAAAACAGAGGATTATGGGTTTTGGGCACAGGGTATATAAAACCTATGATCCTAGAGCCAGAGTGATAAGGGAGACACTGGAAGAAATAAAAAGCAGCAGCCCAGAAGTAAAAAATCTTGTCGATATATCTTTTAAGATAGAGACTATGATGATTGAAAAATTAGGCAGAAGCCATGGCATATGGCCTAATGTGGATTTCTTCTCCGGCCCTGTTTATACTTACCTTGGCGTACCTATAGAGTTGTTTACTCCTGTGTTTGCAGTAAGCAGAGTCTCAGGCTGGTGTTCTCATCTTCTCGAATATTGGGAAAACAACAGACTAATAAGGCCTCTTGATTATTATACGGGCGAATTAGACCTAAAATATCCAAAATAAAAGGTTGGATGAGCAAAAAATGATTCATTGCTCTTAATATTATATCTATATGTTAAATACGACGCCCTTACCAAAAATTCGAGTTTTTGTTATATCCTGTAATCAAATTATTGGATTTCAATGCTGCAGTTTCATTGTCCAGTCGACAAGGGCATTCAACAATTCCTTTATTTTTTCAATACTATGCGCATCTTCTAATTTTCCCTTATAAATTTTTTCTTTTGCGTTTTGAATTATGACCTCGGGCTTATTGATTGGGTACATATTTAGATATACAAAAATCTGGCGTAAATGATACTGCGCTCTTGCACCTCCAAGTAGTCCTTCCGATGCGCTCATTATAGCAACAGGTTTACCGTCCCAAGAATTATCAGGATAAGGTCTCGAAGCCCAATCAATCGCATTTTTTAGGACTCCCGGAACCGAATAATTATACTCCGGAGTTGCAATAAGAATAGCATCCGCATCTCTAATTTTTTTCTTGAAAGTGGTTACTACTTCTGAAGGGGTATTCTCCAAATCCTGATTGAAAATTGGTATTTTATCTAGTTCAAAAATTTCCATCTCAACATTTTTAGGGAGCAAATCCCTTGCAGTTTCCAATACTATTTTATTATAAGAATTTTTTCTTAAGCTTCCGTGTATACCCAAAATTTTTATTATGTTTGACATTTTTTTACCTTAAAATAATTAATATTAAATACAAGTTAATTTTAAAACTTTTCTCATAACAAATATAACAATATAATTATCAAAAATAAGGATTTATATACCAAAATGTTTATTTATAACACAATTTTCAATAAATATATTGTGAACTTATTATTACACAGGATCAAGGTATTCATCAATTTGATTTTTCAATTCACCCTCTCTTAAGAATATTACTTTGTTACCTTCTATCTTTATTATTGTCGATTCTTTTGCTTTCAGTTCCCCCCCATCAACAATATAATCAATCTTATCCCCAAACGCTTTTTTAACTTGTAGCATATTTCGTGATGAAGCTTCCCCGCTAATATTTGCACTTGTTCCTGTTATACAGCCACCACATTTTTCTATTAATTTAAGTGCAATCTCAGATTTTGGAATTCTCACTCCAATATACCCTGAATTCTGATGAATTAAAGAGGGGAGGTTCACATTTTCTCTAATCCTAGAGATAATTGTTAAGGCTCCCGGCCAAAATTTTTTTCCAATACATTTTTCCTGTTCTGTCAAATAAACAAATTTTTCGATATTTTCTTCATTGTTAAACAATATCGGAATCGCCTTATTCTCTCTTTTTTTAATTTCGAATAACCTTTCAACACTTCTTTCATTTTTTGGATTACATCCAAGCCCATAAACAGTATCTGTCGGATACGCTATTATCCCGCCTTCATTCACAATTTTTGCAGCGTTATTTATCTTTTCATTCAAATCATCCAAAATCATATCATCACATCCTAAATAATATCTCAAATTTTTTAAATGTTACTTTAAACTTGTAGGTTTTACTAGTTTCTTATACGCTATTCCACTTGCAGCTTGCAGGATCCCGCCTATTACAAAAGGCAACGGAAGTGCAGTATCGAGAAGGTACCCGCTTGCGCCAGAAGTCATCTGAGACATCCTTGTTGTTATTCCCTGCAGACTTGTAGCAGTTCCATAATCTTCAATATCTATCCCTCTCACAGTCACTGTCGATCTTGCCGGCGTCCCAAATGATGCCGAAATTCCTCTGATTATATAAAGGAAAGCTGCGATAAATGGTAACGGTGACAACGCCATCGCCACAAGCAACAAACCGTTTGATATTCTTGTCCACGAGATTACCTTTATCAGGTTATATCTAAATGAAAATACTCTGGCCATATACGAACCAATTATGTTCGCTATATAATAAATTATGAATACAATTCCAATATAAGATGTATTTACTCCAAATGACAGTTCAAACCATAAAGGAAGTATGGGTATTGACATCCCTACTCCCGCCCCCCCCAAACTATTCGCCATAATTATACGTAGGATATATTTAAAGCTTTGAGGCTTCATTATTTTTGTTGTCTTTTTCGGTCTTTTTATTTCGGAGAGAAACAAAAGCGAAATTATTGAAAATAAAAGCAGCGCCGCCGCAATACCAAATATAATCCTATAAGATAAGATATTTCCGAACTGCAATGCAAAGAATGAATGAAGTGCGACTAGTATACTCCCTATCACACTCCCTATTGCAGCTATTAAAGTAAGTGTGGACATTTTCCTCACTCTTTCTTTATCCTCTTTCCAGTTATTTGCAATAAAAGGCATTAGCCCGTTAGAGAATGTCCCTCTTGCTGCCCCGCCCCCTCCACTCAATCCCCCTATTATCACCGCTATTATTATCAGGGATATGGAAGTTGAAAACGATAATAAAAATATCCCAATGAATGCAATCGACTCCGAAAGCAATAACGATTTTTTATATCCGTACCTATCTCCTATTGCTCCGCCTATCATTACTATGAATATGCTGAATATCATTGTGGCAAGGATAACCAATCCTATCGAGATAAGGTTTAAGTGAAGTGCGTACAGGTACAAAGGAAAAGTTATATTTACTGCTATCAGTCCTACACTTCTAAATAATCTCGATAATACCAATCCCACAAATCCAAAATTTCCCCGCATAAAAATATACTATCCAAATAATAAAAGCCTTAACTTTTGTACGTTCTGTGATATGCGATTAATAGGAAGTTGAACTCTTAAATACTTATTCATCGTTGACAAATTAGATAAGTAATTTCCTATTTTTCTCTTTGTCGTCTGAAAGCATTGTCAAATTTTTCGTATTCGGATCGGTGTATCGGCCATTTGTTATAATCATTATAAAATTACAAAAGTTAGAAACTTGATAAAGTAAGACAAATCCATAAAATTTTCCCATACACAAACTTTAAATATCATATAGGACATAATAAATTTAGGTGGTTGGATGGATAAGGAAAAAGCAAAGGGGCAAAGCGGAATAAAATTATTATTCAGGCGCGATGAACCAAAGCCCTATGAAAATGAGATTAAATTGCCTGATATAACTCATATTGATGAATATGAGAAAATAAGAAGGGACATAGGCGCATTAATCACCAATGATTTTATAAAAGAAATAGAAAATGAGCCATTGCCATTAATTAAAGAAAAAATTAGAAGGAAAAACAACCTAAACTAACTATTGGGATTTTTATGGTGGATAATCAAAAAACAGAATCTTTAAAAAATATGCTAGAATTACTAAACAAAACATTAAAGGAAAGAATGAAGAAAGAAAAAAACGAGAACTTGCCAATAAAAAGCGGGAATTTCGAGATGTCACAGGAGGAATATATGAAAATAATGGCACGTATGGTAAAATCATCAGGTCATAAACTGCCACACATATTTGTTTTGCCGCCTTTCGAAGTCGGTGAAAAGTGTGTGTCTCCAGGAATGGTTATACCTGTAGAGGAAATTGATAACTTTTCTTCAGTAATAAAAAGTTTCAAGAGGGAATGATTTCTTTTATATTTTATTATACATATTCTTAGGTAATTATATCCTAATTTGATTTGCAGTGATTATTTGAATTATTACCTAAAATGTAAAAGTTGTGGTTCTGTTTATTCTATGGAATATGACATGCAGATATGTAATAAATGCAATGGCTTGCTAGAAGTTTTTTATACTGAAAAAACAAAAATTCCAAAAACTATCCAATCATTTTGGGATTATGAGAAATCCCTCCCAAAAGGCAAGTACCGACATTTTGAGTTAGGGAACACAAAAATGTTGAGAGACAGCAATGTATTCTTTAAACTTGAAATCTGGAATCCTACAAAATCGTTCAAAGATAGGGGTTCTGTAGTAGAAGTTGCAAAAGCATTTGAGTATAACTTCAAAGAGCTTGTATGTGCCTCAACAGGAAATATGGCATATTCCATTGCATATTACGCAAAGCTTTACGGCATACACGCCAAAATCTTCATAAGTGACAATGCGAATAAGGATAAGATACGGTATATTAGGGAAACACACGATGCAAATGTCGAAAAAGTAAATGGGGATTTTACAAAAGCCCAAAAACTTGCGATTGAATATTCGAAAAAAACAGGGGCATTTCTTGCAGGCGACTATTGCTATAGAAAGGAAGGGCAAAAGACAGTAGGTTACGAACTGGGCGGAGAATTTACACATGTTATTATTCCGATAGGAAATGCAACACTTTTCAGCGCGGTGTATAAGGCATTTATTGAAATGAAAGAAGCAAAACAGATAAGCAAAATCCCTAAGCTTATAGGAGTTGAATCAGAAGGTGCCGCGCCTATTGCGCGTGCGCTTGCAAACAAGGACAAGATAACCTATTCGAAACCTAAAACAAAGGCGGATGCGATAGCTGTCGGTTTTCCTACTTATGGTACTGATGCAATAGAGGCGATCAAAAAAACCAACGGGGC
>JAJZVQ010000012.1:0-5071 GCA_021845575.1 Microcaldota archaeon
ATACCTGTGAACGTAGTAGTTTCTGAAGCATCAAACACAATGGCAACACTTACATATGGTACACCGCAAATACTTTATTCGCAAACAGGAAAGAACTACTTAATGAGCACACCTGGAAGCAGCATAAGTTACAACCAGCAAAACGGGCAGCCCACAGCAACATTTAGCCTTAATTTCTTGCCTGTAAATGGAGTTGGTTCACTAAAGTACGGCAACTACACAATCAACGAATATCCAGTACCTGGACAAACAACGCCACTCGACAACCTGACATTCGGAATATACAACAGCACAGCAGGCAGCAGCGCAAACCCATTATTCCAGCTCAACCAGTCAAACACAGGAACAAGGTTCAACATGACGTATGTGTCATCAACCAATTCAGTACTTCAGACTTCGCAAGGGTTTATGACTGAAAGAGGAAGCAAGATTGCATCAATAACACCATCAACAGTGGTTGTCGACTATGCAAAAGGCGTAGACCAACTGCAATTCTCAGTAAGCCCAAGCAACGTAAGCACGGTAACAACCTCAACATTCCACACATTCGGACCGTATTCCGTAGGACAGCAGACAAACCTTGCAAACGTATCAGTCGCTAAAATAAACGCAACTGCAAACGTGAGCGTAAGCAACTACACGATAACCGGAATAAACAACATAACAGCAGAGCCCGTAACAGTAACAACCCCAGTGCTATTGACAAACCTTTCAGTAACAGCGCCATTAGTAGTGCTTGACACAAGCGCAAATCCAAGCGATTCGTTAGTGCTCGTAGGAAGCGGCTATGTAAACACATTGAGTAAAACATTCCAAAGCTCGCAGAACGTAACCAACCCTGAACTTAATGTAACTGGAGGAAAGATAATACAGGCTGGAAACCAGATATTAGTCGCAGGATACACAGCAAACCAGACAATCCAAGCAGCGGACAGGTTCATAGAGGATCTGTACAAAAACGCAGCAACTTCCTAAACGCAGTAGTAATTTCTTTTTTTTCTTTTTAAACGCTGACTTTTTTGTCAGCAACTCTTTTTCTTTTGTTTTAAATTTCAATTTTAAATTTCAAAATCTTTTTTTGTTTAAAATATAAAATTTTTCATCGTAGCATCAAAAAAGGAATAACATTTAAATACCTTCACTTCCTATTATTTCTGGTGCGGCCATGATGAAAGTTAAAGTTATTGCATTGCTTTTTGCATTCGTTTTTATGCTGTCTATTTCGTATTCGCAGACGACATCAATTCCACTGAATAGCAGCATGAAGTCATTCCTTTACCAGTACATGCCAAATTCGACGATACAAAACTCCTCTTTTTATTCTATTGCATACAACAGCACCAACTACATAATTATGCATAACCAAAATGGTTATCTATTGATATCGATTCCTTACTCTCTTGTTACAAATACGACTGCAGCCGCTCAGGTATTCAAGGAATTCATTATCGAAGAACATCCGCTTAACGAGACTTTATTGCGTACACTAAATAAAAACATAGCAGTTTCGGTCAACCAGACCCAAGGCGGATTCGCCAAGTGCCTTTTTTATACGGGGCTGAATAAATACTCATGCACAACGGCAAACAACTGCGCCGCCTGTCTGTCTGTCGCATCATGTGCAAATCTCTTCTCAAACGGATCATATACCCCGATACTGGAAAATGCTGTAATAAATTTTTCAACCCAATATAATTTATACAACAACAGCTTCCGCAATTTCGCGTTTATTGTTTCCGTAATAAATTCGTCAAATTATTACCAATATTCGCAAAGGCTGATCGAAGATGCGAAAAACATAACAGACATACCTGTATTGCTTCAACATAATGCGCTGTTTCCAGTACCTTCAAATTTTTCGGCCTCGCTGTTCAAAAACTGCCCGTATTTTCCATCGCTTACATCTCAATGGTACTGCCAAAGTCTAAGTTACTGCAACAGGATAAACCTCAATTATACTCTGATAAACCAAACCAAAGCCACAATAAGCAGATTTCAAATCATAAACATAACAAACGCCTCGATAGGTTCGATGAGCAAGAATGCGACAACTCTTGCAGCTACATATATCAACGCATTGTTTGTAAGAGACAACGCCGCTTCTTTCAGCAATAAGATAATCAACGAAACAAAACCAAAATACAACGCCGCGCTGGCAAATGCGACATCCGTAGAAAGCAAGGTGTCAAACTCGATGTTTTCATCGCTTGTTTTCAATATGCAAAATACCTACAACAGCATAATAAGCAAGGGCATATACCAGAACATAACTCTGGCAAATGCGACCATTGCAAACCTAATATCCAAAGTGGACAGCCAGTCAGCAAACATGAGCAGCGTATATTACAGCTTATACAACAAATCCCTCAACAACACTGCGCTTATACTAAGAACAGAGCTCGAATATCCAAATAATGTGACAACTGCAAACATGGCGATAAAACAGGAAAAGATAAACGCGTTATTCAATGAACCTGTGAACTACAGCTCATTCGATTCCATAAATGCAAGCATGTCGTCATTGAGAAGCGAGGCGCTCGCCTTCCCGCCGCAGCAACCTACAATCCCGCAATTCGTGAAATCCGTTGATTCGGGATTCATAAACATGCTTGCATACGCGATTCCGGGAAGCGCAGAATCGAAGATTTCATCTTCACCTTTATACGCCACATTGCTATCGTTTATCATAGGAATGGTTTTAATATCCGTAATATTCGGTTTTGCGTATTCCAGATCTAGGAAGAAGCAAAAGGCATCAAGCAAAAAGACGCCACTGTATCCCTTGATTATGGCATTCCTTATAATGTTTATCGCAGTGCTGATATATTCTTATATAACATACGCTTATGCTTCTATGGCAAATTCCTCGCTTCCGGCAAGTTCGTTCTTAAATTCCGTAAATTCCAGCAGCAACATCGCAATAGCGCTGAATTCGACTGTCGTTGCAAATGCTTCAGTTATTCAATGTGCGAACGCGACAGAATCCAACCTGAAAGACATAGGCAAAACAGTAACGATCATACCTGTTAAGGGGTATTCCTGTACGGTTGTAAGCAATACCTCATTCGCAAATCCCGGCTGCATAGAACAACTTATGAACAATGATACTCCAATAATAATGCTAAACCAAAATGGAAGTTACATAAAATATAAGGGGTTGTACGGCAACATCCTTTATGCGAGCGGCGTTCCAACAGAAGGAAGCTCCTGTTTCCTCTCAGTACTATTTAAAAAATAAAAGGGTTAGCAAATGGCCAAAGGTCAGAATAAGGACAAATTAGGAAAATACAGCGAAGGCAAATCAGGCAAAAAAAGTACCGCGGAAGTTAAAAACGCGAAAATACAAAAAATAGAAAATAACGCCGCAATAGAAAAGAAACCAAATAAGATAGTAGTAGCGGCTGTTATCGTTGTGGTCATAGCGGTAGTTTTTACCGCATTATTCTCAGGCATTGTTTCATATCATACGACAAGCTTCCCCGAATTCAAAAGCAATTTCGATTCGGCGAAAATGGTCTCGGTATATGTTAACACGGAGAATTCCAGCACAACCCCTTTTTTGATAAATTGCGAATATCAGCTGGTATATCAGCTCACATCCTCCCCAACTTTACATAATAACAATGCCACAGTAAATCTTTTCTACGTGGAAAACAATTCATGCTTGTTCAAGCAGTACAGTGAAAGCAGCAACTCTACAGCTACTGAGAAAAACCTTTTGGCGAACTACACTACAATAAGCAAATCGTCATGCCTGAACTACAGCAAAACCACCCCAAGCATATTCTTAAACTACAGCAAGTCGGCAAGTAGCACGGTAATCACAACCCCGACAAAATTGTATTTCATCGGAAATTCCACATTCTTGGACGCATGCGGCATTGCCTACCAAATAACATAATTAGCATTTAACATAAAATGCGGAATTTCAATGGACAGAGATTTGAATGCAAGTATAAACATACTGAAACTCGGTATTGAAAAATATCTAACTACTTCTGGACAAGGGGAAAGTCACGCCTCCGGAGATATTATAAGACCTCAATTACGGGAGGCGGATGTCGCTGAATGAGGAACTATACTTGGTGTTTTCAATCAAAAAGCGTCATTGCCCTATCTTCAGATAGGGGAGGAGGTCACTTTTCACTAACAGGCAATCCTTGATAATAAAGCTGGAGCACCTGCGAAGGAGTAATACTCGTATTATAGATTTGCACTCCTTCTATCGATCCAGACATTCCACCACCAAAACTATTCCCCCCTATCCATATGTTTCCGAGATTAGTATTGAATTGAGGACCTGATTCGTTGAATACCTGCACTCCATCTATAAATCCCAGATAGTTTGAGCCTGTATACTCACCGCAGATAAAATGCCATGAACCTGGAGTAAATGTATTGCCACCTGAAAACTCCATCTCTCCGTTTCTTTTGCCGTTTGTTGAGATGTGAATATCTATTCCATTTGTATATATATTGCTTTTAACTCCGTTCAATGCCAATCTCGAATTGCCAATCATGAAAGACTCGTACTGCCCGCCGATATACGCATTATTCGGTGTGTTATAATTTATCCAGCCGCAGACGGTTATCTGCGAAGTTATTTTAGGGGCGTTTGAACTTTCAGCATAATCACCCACGTTAAAATAAGGAGCATATGCTGCAGGATTGTTGGCAGTAAAAGCATAGTTGTCAAAAGTGACATTTTCCGCAATTCCATTATCCTTATTTCTGCTATAATCATTTGCATTTCCGTCGAGTGGCCACCATCCAGAAAGATTTTGGGTTAATGGAATTCCATTTATGCCCTCTTGATAAAGGGAGGATATTTGGTATTGGGACAATTGGTTGTTATAAACCTGCGCGTTTGCAATCGATCCGTTAAAGTAAGTGGCTGCACCAGGTGAAGGTGTTGTTGCACCTCCTCCCAATATCGACCCGAATCCGATGTAAAGAGGTTCTCCTGTAATCAAGAGGCTGCCTGCTGTTGAAGAATTGGATTTGCATGCAGCGTTTACGCAAATCGTCGCGGTTCCGTTAGAATTAAGGGTGCCAGCAATGAACGACCATT
>JAJZVQ010000012.1:5171-20389 GCA_021845575.1 Microcaldota archaeon
CCGATGTAAAGAGGTTCTCCTGTAATCAAGAGGCTGCCTGCTGTTGAAGAATTGGATTTGCATGCAGCGTTTACGCAAATC
The DNA here is from genome assembly GCA_021845575.1 of Microcaldota archaeon. GTDB lineage: Archaea > Micrarchaeota > Micrarchaeia > Micrarchaeales > Micrarchaeaceae > JAJZVQ01. The sequence continues at coordinate 5,253 of JAJZVQ010000012.1, forward strand.
GTCGCGGTTCCGTTAGAATTAAGGGTGCCAGCAATGAACGACCATTTATTTAATGGCACCTTGATATTTGAGTAGAAAGGAGTTGAATGAAGTACGCCATCAATCACTGCGTACCCGCTCGCATTTATCGAGATTTCATACTGCGTACTTTTGGATATTATTCCTCCCCCATTTCTGTTGTCCGTAGAATACTTTTCTGGGTAAACCCATGCCGAGAGGGTCACAGCATTTGAAGGATTTAGCACGTTTGAATTCGCAACGCTTATCAGGCTGTTATATCCATTAAAATTTCCATTCCGCGCATTTATTTCGTTTTCAGGCTCGTTGATCCAAGTAGCCAATGGCGCTCTGCCAAAACTTCCGAAAACAGCATTGTTGTAATTTCCGCTAAGGTCGTAAATCGTATTACCATAACCAGAATCAAGCGGATACCATGCGGCAAGATTTCCGACAAGAGAGGAATCGCCGTTAAATACATTTATCGAGAGATTTGAATGGTTAAAAGTCGCGAATGCCACCGCATTTCTATTTCCCCCTAAACTTGCGTTTGTCAAAAGTGAAATGCTTTTATTCAGACCAAAAACAACCCCGTTGCTTACTGTAACACCGACTCGCGTCTTGCCTCCAGTCAAATCCATAGGTATTCCCGAATTAGAAAGCACTTCCATAGAGATTTGTGAAACGTTGCCGTACAAGATGTTGCTCGGTGTCCCATAATTCCCGTTGCCGCTAAAATCCTGCGTTGTCAAATTGAGTGGCCACCATCCAGAAAGATTTTGGGTTAACGGAATTCCATTTATGCCCTCTTGATAAAGGGAGGATATTTGGTATGTAGATAGTTGGTCGTTATAAACCTGCGCGTTTGCAATCGATCCATTAAAGTAAGTGGCTGCACCAGGTAAAGGTGTTGTTGCACCCCCTCCCAGTATTGACCCAAACCCTATATAAAGGGAATTGCTTGTAACCAAAAGGCTGCTTCCTGTAGAAGAATTGGATTTGCATACAGCATTTACGCAAATCGTCGCGGTTCCGTTAGAATTAAGTATGCCAGCAATGAACGACCATCCATCCAATGGCACCTTGACGTTAGAGTAAACGGGGGTTGAAGGAAGCTTGCCATCAATCACTGCGTACCCGCTCGCGTTTATCGAGATTTCATACTGCGTACTTTTGGATATTATTCCTCCCCCATTTCTGTTGTCCGTAGAATACTTTTCTGGGTAAACCCATGCCGAGAGGGTCACAGCATTTGAAGGATTTAGCGCGTTTGAATTCGCAACGCTTATCAGGCTGTCGTATCCGTTAAAAATAGCAAAATCCGAACTTTCCACATTCGCATATGCGTTTTTTGCATAATTTATATTGTTAGGGGATTGTTTATCAATGAACAAAGTTCCATGATAATTCGAGATATAAAACTGTGAGGAATATTGTTGCGCCAAAAACAGGTTGATTGTATTGCTGGTAATATTATAGCTTGCAGGCGAGGTAGGCAATTCATATATTTGAATACCGTTTGCGCTTGTCGGAAGCTTTTTCCCGTTTATGACAAGATTTCTGGCATTGCTGAATGCATAGGTGCTGAATGTCTGGGTTCCTATCGTCGTGTTAACTATCACTACCCCTGTTGTTGAAACATAAACATTATAAGGGCTTCCGGTAACGCTTTGCGGCAACTGGATTGTCGCCGAATAGCCGCTGCCAGAGATTAGAGCTTGATTTATATCGGTTGCGATGTTCTGGGCGATTAGCTGCAACGATGCTTCCTGTTCCGATTGAATAGACGTTGCTCTCTGCGAAGTTATCAGGGCAAAAAAGAGTATGAACACCACTAAAATCAAAGTATACACTATAACGAATTCAAACGCAATCTGTCCCTTCCTAGATTTGCCCAACATACCTTTAACATATCTTAAAGAAGAAATAAATAGATTATGAAAATTTCTTGATTATTTGAATTTCAGCTGTTTAGTATTTACTATATAAAACCAGCTGATTCTATGTGCTTTCAGTTGCACCAAAGGTCGATGAAGGCATTATTCCTGACGGCGGAGCGGAACGGGTGCGTATCCACTGAACCACATATTCCCAACCTGAATTTGCCTGCACTGTCCATCCTATTGGCAAAGGATATATAGGCTCATTCAAAGCTAATTGAGTTTGCTTGGCGTAATTTACATAAATGCTGGTAGCAGAACCATTATACTCAATACTCCACATCTGCTGCGTCTGATCTGACGAAAGCCCGCTGCTTGCCCATATACCATTGTAATTTGCCAGCGATTGTCCCGCTGTAACTCCGCTTGTATCACAATTGTTGGTATTTGTTGCAAACAAAACAGATTTACTACCATAACCGAACGAAGACATACAGTAATAAGCATTGTTTTGGGTAGAAATCTGCTGCACTTTCATCAAGGCATCAATTACCGTGCCTGCACCTATTTGATAACTGTCCGAGTAAACTGTCCCGTTTATTGCACCTGGTGCGAATGTAGCTCCATTATTTACCGTAACTGACAAGCTTCCAGAAACATTCCATTTGCTTGCATTTAAGGCAGACCCTGCAAAGTTGTCATAGAAGTTGAACACGTTAGCACCGTCGTCGTATTCCGCATAAATCGGCGACAATTGAGGCGCTTCTCCAGTGTAACCGCTATAATTGAACATGTTTGTCGATATATTTGCGAATCCCATATCTATTGTCAGCGTCGAATCCGCGCGGATTTTTCCAAGTTTCAGCCAGTAAACAGTATTTGTCGAAGCGTTGCTGTTTCCGCTCTCCAGCCAGGAAGGTATCACGGTTCCGTTCTGGTAATAAAATTCCACATTGTCAAGATTTCCCGCTTCATACTGCCTGTAATCTGCGCTGTTTACCGTAATCATCTGCTGGAAGGGTGAGGGAGTGTTTGACGATTGCGAGTTTGTGAGTGTGATTGGAACGTAATATCTTATTAGATAAGGGATTATGTTTATAGTATAATTCTTTGCCATCCCGATATTCTCCTGCGAATATCCGTTTATAATATAAGTCGCATTTTGGCATACATATTCAGAATTGCACATTTTGTATTGAATATTGAAAAATGTGCCTATAGCTATATTGGACGAAGTAAGATTGCCTTTTATGATTGCCTTGCATACCGCTATGCCTCCTGCATTCAGGGTATTCGGGAAACAATCTCCATGCCAATAATGCGTCCCTTCTTCGCCAAGATCGACAGTGGTTATATTAATCGCATTGTCCGGCAAATATATAGGTCTGCCTAACTGATTTTGGAATACCAGTATATAAGTGATCGGTGTATTTGCCGAATACCCACTTAATTCCGCATTCAGGCATGTCACTAAAGGCTGTATGTTGCAAGATGTTGAAAGATACGAAGGAGCAGGCACGGAAAATGCGAAGACATACACAATTGCAACAACCAATGTCAATATAATAAATGCCCAAGAATAAGTTGTAAGGAATTCCAAAGCCGATTGCTGTTTAAAGTTCTTCATAATTATACCTATTGCATATCTGTAATTTATACGCAAAAAACTTAAAGAATATCGCTTCAAGTGCAAAATCATCAAAATACAACAATAACCAACATTCTTTTTTTGATTTTTGCATTTTTTCAGAAAGAATTAAAAAAATTCGCTGCGATTTGATTTGGGTGTCTTTACGATCAGTTTCAACGAGTATAATATATCCTTGGATAGGAGGGAGCAGGGTTCAAATCTCGATTTTATATCCCACGCGCATACTGATCATATAACCGCCGCCAAAAAATCCCAAAAAGTGCTGTCAAGCGTCGAAACAGCTGAGCTTATCGAATCTGCATACGGCATCAGCGTAAATCGTTTTGAGCCAAATGAAAAAGGCATAAAGCTTCTTGATTCAGGGCACATGTTCGGTTCAAAACAATTGTATATAGAGGATTATGAGAATGGCAAGTCAATAATATACACAGGTGACTTCCAAATGCAGGAATCAGATATATCCAAACCCATAGAGATAAAGCAGGCGGATATAGCAATAATAGACTCCACATATTCCAATCCGAAAGTCAGGTTTCCCAACAGGCAGGAGATAATTGAAAATATAATTTTATGGGTGACAAACAAAATAAGCAACGGAATAATATTATTCAGTGCGTATAGAATGGGTAAGGCACAGGAACTTATAAAGATAATGAACAAAGCGGGAATAAAACCTGTAGTAACAAAAAAAATAAGCGAAGTCAATAAGGTTTATGAGAAGAATGGGATAAGCCTTGCTTACTCCTCTGCATATAATTCGGATCTCGAATCAGATGGAATCAACGACCATAATTTTGTCGGGATTACAGAAGACAGAAATGTAAGAATGCTTGCAGAAAAATTGGGGGGCGTGTATAAAAGAAGAGTATATACCGCTGTTGCAACCGGATTCGCCGAAATTTTTAGGTTCAATACTGACGTGCAGTTTCCCTTAAGTGATCATGCTGATTTTTACCAGATACTGGAATATATAAGCAAAGTGCAGCCAAAAAAAATCTACACCTATGGAAAAAGCAAGGAATTCCTTGCCAAAAGCCTTGCAGAATCAGGATACGATGCGCTCCCCTCTATTTACTGATTTTTCCGTCTAAATTCAATACACATGCAGGGGATCCGATGGAAAGCGGATACGGAGTCGAAGCATTCCATGCGTTTGCGGTAACCCCACGGCTAGATAACCCTATGTAATAAGTCTGATTAGTGTACCCGCCTATGCAATAAGAGTTATTATTGGCAGCCACACATGACAAGCTGCTCAAAGGCAGTGAGAATAAAGGATAGCTTGTAAGACCAACCCATTTGATGCCCGTAGTATTTATTGTTAGGGTGAAATATGTTGAATTTAGTGCGATTCCAGTCTGTGTCGCGCCTCCAATGCAATAAATATGGTTTGAATAATCCATGCAGTTTTCTCCGATAAAGGCAGCAGGATACCCCTCAATTATATGCCATTTTCCTATACCCGAAGGGGTCAGCGGTGCATCCAATGTCACATTTTCATAACCGTCCAGACAGTATATGCTGCCGTTGTTTGCAATGCATGGCTGATTCCTCACCGACATATTTAATGGAGTAGTGTTACTCCAGTTCGAAATGCCCGAACTCGTCAGTTTTGCATAATACGTCAAATTAGACATTCCTTTTGTGATATTGTTGTAGCCACCAACACAATAAATGTAACCGTTATTAACCGCGCAAGAAGGGCTCGATATCGGGCTGGGGTACTGTGCAGTTTCACTCCAATTCCCTATCCCTGCGCTCGAAAGCCTTGCGTAATAAGAAAACGTGTTATTTACACCCTGGCCCATGCAGTAGATATAATTGTCATAATCAAAACAGGATTCAGGTGTGCCGTTTATAGGGTAAGGAGTGGTTTCAGTCCAATTCCCAATTCTATCAGAATTTAACAAAGGTGCGTAATAACTCTGCGATATGAATCCCTGGTTAGTCGCCCCCCCTACACAATATATACTATTTGATGTTGCCGCTTGAACAGGGATTGTCGTGCTTGATGAATTAATTGTTGTATTAGGGGAGATTGTAGTGGAGGAGGATATCGATGTATTGAAGATAATGGTTGTCGTAGTGTTTGCCGTAGACGTAGTGTTTACTGTAATCAAAGTAGGTGTGGGTGGCAGTGAAGATATATAAACAATAGCAATAACCGCTATTATCAATGCTGCAATAATGCCAAATCTTAATTTGTTGTTGGGAGGTTTCGCCTGCATTTTTCTCATTTAATATTCTATGAATAAATTTAAATATATACCATAAATAAATAATACAAGTCAAAGGGTTTCTAAAATGCGTGCAGTAATGCCAGAAAACAGATTCAGCGCAAGGTTATTAAATTTTTACGATAGATATTAATTGAAGAGGCAGTTCTATGCAAAAGAAAATTATAATTATAGGGATAGTGGTATTTATAGCGTCGCTTTTGATAGGCCTGATATCATCAGCGTCGTTGAGCCCTCCGTTTACTGCAGTAAATATGAGTATAGGAAGCGGCATGTTTAACAGTTCTATAACATTCAATGTTACAAATTCATCCTCTTTTTTCATGCTGATTGCAAAATTCAACCAGCCAATAAATGTATATCTGTTCAATAAAAGTGCGTTTGACAATTGGAGCTCGAGGGTTATTTCATCTAATTACAGCAACAAAAGTCTGGATTATGCTAAAAGCCTGGAAAACCATGGGGCACTGGCGATATACACAAACGTCTCAAATTTCACAATCCCCCAGCAGAATGGCGTATCAAATGGAAATCAGGTATATACTGCAAATAACAATTCCACCAAATCAGGAAGCTACACCTTCGTCTTTGATAATGTCAATGGCAACACTGTAAATGCCAATGCAACCATAGGTAAAGTGTATTATTTATTGCCCATACAATTAAATAATATCCAGAGCAATCCGAAATTCTCCGCTTATCTGAATAATATATCATATATCGGTGCAGCCATGCTGGCAGGGATAATCGCAGGGGTAGGCATAATAATATATGGAATCTTGAAAAAGCCAAAATTAAATATGGAAGCGGGCAATAACACTGCGGAAAGCGAAGAGATAAAAAACAGAAATGAATTATACAAAAGCATAGGAAAAAAGAAGCGGAAAGCAAAATCCATTTCTAAAATCAATAAAAAGGTAAACAAATGAATGAATTAAAAGAGCGTATCGCGGGCGAAATAACACTGTCAGAAAGCCCGGGAAGCGCAATGAAAAAATGGAGGGAACTTTTTGGCATTTCGCAAGTAGAATTGTCCAAGTATTTGAAGATTGCGACATCAACGATAAGCGATTACGAGAGCAATAGAAGACTTAGCCCGGGAGTAGGGGTGATAAAAAGATTTGTCGATTCCCTATTCATGATGGATGAAACAAGAGGAGGCAATGTATTGCGAAGCCTGCTGAATTTATCCCCAGAGAAAACGCAGTCGGAACCATTCTACAAAATAAAGGATTTTTCCACCCCTATAAGCGGTGCAGACTTCAACAGAATAATAGAAGGGAAGATAGTCGCAAACCTGAACTATTTGGATAATGTGAACCTTTTCGGGTATACAGCATTAGACAGTTTAAGGGTGATATTAGAGATATCTCCGCAAGAATATCCTAAGCTGTTTGGTTCGACAAACGAGCGTGCGTTCATATTCGAAAATGTATCTACCGGAAGATCGCCGATGGTTGTTATAAGGGTAGCGCCGATAAAGCCGAGGCTGATTGTGATACAGGGTCTGTCAAGCATAGACAAGCTTGCCATAAAGCTTGCCCAAGTGGAAAAGATACCCCTCATATTGACGAAGCTTGATGTAAAAGAGATAGCGGCAAGGCTTGACAAGGTATAACAAAATACCTACCCCCACACGTCTGCCTTTATTCTGTCAAGCGGCACATTCATGCTTACTAACATGTCCTTCATCGCCTTCACAAATTGCAAAGGCCCACATATATACGCAGTCCTTCCGGTTATATCCCCGACGCATTTCTCTACCATCTCTTGGCATATGTGTCCCTTTTCCCCCTTCCAATTATCATTTTCCTGCGGCCTAGTTACAGTAACTACCGTTTTCAGATTTATTTCCTTTTCTAATTTTTCTAGTTCATCTTTTTTTATTATTTCATTAGAGTATCTTACGCTGTATAAAAGCACTATGTCGGTACCCAGCGAATCGTTTTTTATTTTATTAAGCATGGACATAAACGGCGCAATTCCGGTTCCTCCCGCAATAAACAGGACTTTTTTGTCTTCGTTAGAAGAAAACTTGAATTGACCGTAAGGCCCTGACATATAATATATATCGCCCACTTCAGCATTTTCCAATTTCGAAGTGAGCCTTCCATGCACCATATGTATGTAAAAATCCACTGTGTCAGAATTCGGCGCCGAAGCTATGGAAAAAGCCCTAGTTATTTTCTCCTTCGTCTCCTTGTCAATGTAAGTCAGCATGACGAACATTCCGGGATCAAAATTCAGCCTGGAATTATCCGCCGCCTCAAATCTAAATGTATATACATCCGGGGTCTCCTTGATTTTCTCTATGAGCTTGTAAGGTTTTTGGTTTATCATCGCATAATTTTGAGTTTCTACCATAATATCACAAAATTTTACACGTTCTGTAGCATATGTCCCAAGTAAATGACGCAAATCCCAACCGTTTCTCGCTATTACACCTATTACTGAAGTGCATTTTGTCGAAAGTTCGGTTCTTGCGCATTTTGTTATGGAGTGAATTTTTTAGAGAAGAAACCTTCACTAAAACAAGTTTTCTAACTCATTCGGTTTTATAAATAAAGGAATGAATGAAAAAAATATAAATCCTTCGGCTAATAGACTTGGCTATCAATACAATTTCAACACATTGTCTTTTCAGCAGATCAAATAATCTACTTGAATAGAAAATCCAATAGTTCAACAGCACAAAGGAAAGACATAAATATCAATAAAAATATAATATATCTGTGATTTATATGTATACAGAAATTAAAAAAGAACCAAACAAACAAAACAATTTCGAGGACAAAAAGGCAAATGCAAATATTATAAAGAACCTGATAGAAGAAATGGCAAAGTTGCAGAATCTGAGCTTAGACAAATTCAATCTGTCAATTGCCAAAATAGATTTCGAGATAAATAAAAATGCAGAAATTATAAAAAAATTTGTAGATATGGAACCTGTAGAGAGAATCAATGCCGCAAAATTGCTTAATGAATGGTTTAAAACGGAGAATAACATTCTTGATACAATTGATTCTAAAATTGGCAAGAATTTCTACATGTCTTCCAAATCCGAAATGGATGATCTTTATGTTTACGTATGGATCATAAAGAAGATGCGCGGAATCAACGAAAACGAAGTTTTCAAGTATGCCGAAAAAGATGAAAGGATAGCCGACTATATATCAGCATCGAAATCCGAATCGAAAGAAAATGAAATAAGTATCGCCAAAAAGATATTCTTAAAGGCAAAAAACAACAAAAACACCAATGAAGATGTTTACAATTCAATAAAAAAAATTATAGAAAAAGATCTTAAAATCGATACCGGCATTTATAACTAATACTTTAAAAACCCGAGGGACCATGACTAATTTTTAGGTGCCAACCTCTGCAAATATTTGCATATCACCGATGTGGGAGTAAAACTCTCTCTTCAGGAACAGGTACAGTCCCACTACAGAAATAGAATGCCTCTTTCCAATCAAGATTAATATACCATTTCAAACATCCTTCCTTTGTTGAGGAAGCTCGCGCCCAATCGTAAGAGGATGTCACGGCACTACATTATATTTCCCGGAAATAAAATCTCTTGAAAATTCAGCGATGTTTTTCATATGGTCTTCTGCCAAGTCCGCAACTCTTATCTTCATTTCATTTAGTTTGCCGAAATCTTTTTTGTATGCATCGTCCAATGCCAGTTCCACATTAAGATTTTTAGGGCTGTTTATTGGCATTCCTATCTGCGACACTATATAAACCGTGCAATTTTTTATATCCTCATACTGTTTTACGACATCCTTCGCTATCTCATTGGATATTATGCTATATATCTTTCCTACGTGATTTATTGGATTCTTGCCGTATGCGGCTTCAAGTGTCATGTGCCTAAAGGGTGTTATAAGCCCGTTAACCCTGTTGCCCCTTCCGACAGAGCCGTCATCCCCCGCTTCGCAGCTCAGCCCGGATTTTGTAAGGTATACCTCATTTGCGCTGTGCGAATCCGCAGTATTTACCATTATTTCGACCTCCTTTTTAGTAAGCCCGCTTGCAAATTTTGTCGCGTCCTCAATTACCCTTTTCTTGTAATCGATGTATTCATCAAGGCTTTTCACGAATTCTGCGACAAACGCTATTGCAATTGTAAGGGTTATTTTTCCCTCTTCCCTGATTCCCATAATCTTTATGTCTTCACCGACAGCCGGCATTCTTTTTTTGTATTCCTTGCTATTCAGGTATAATTCTGTTTCAAGTACAAGGCGCTCCGTCTCGCTGAACGGTGCAAAACCTATCCCAAACGAGGTATCGTTAGAGCGAGGTACGGTGCCCCTGCTCTTAAACACACTACTCAAATCAGCAGACCCTTTTTGGATTTTAGTTGATATCTCCACCTCCTTGTCGATATCCAAAAAACGGGTATTTTCCTTCAGATAATTTCTCGCCGAATTTCTTACTATGCCGTCAATGTCAAAATTCTTCCCTTCAACGCTTTTTGTGGCCCTCCCGGCAACTATCACCTCTATTGCCTTTGTTATTCTTCCCTTTCCAAAAGTCGCCTCAGACTCGCCTCCGACAATCAACCCTTTGTCTACGTTATGGTGCAATATGCTTCCCATTTCGTTTATGTACTCCCTGCTAAGATCCATGCTCGCCCTTTCCACTATCCCATCAATCAGCGTATCCGGATGCCCCTTCCCTTTTCTTTCCACATACTCTATAGGCTGGCTTTCAGGAAAATCGCCGTTTATATTTACATGTATTCCCATATTGACACCTAATCTATTCAAAAAAAGAAGAAATAAAAAATCGCATGCTGCAAATTTTTATCTGAATAAAATTATTGCTTGTTTTTGCCCAGTTTTTTTATTTCCGAAATCTGTTTGAGAAGAGCTTTTTCCTCGTCGTTTAGCATATCGCCGAATTTTCTATTGAAAAGCATTTCATCGTTGTCTCTTACTCTGGTATATAATATATCATTCTCCTTTACCTGCCTCCCAAATGTTATCTCATCGATGGATATTGCAACGCTGTCCCCTTTTTTTGCGGCATCAACCGGAGAATTCTCATTCTGTATGCCCTTTATTTTTCCTATCACTTCGCCGCTCGCATTCATAAGCAGGTACCCCGGCATTATTCTTCCGACATTTACGTTAACCCCAAAAATCGCCGGGTGCGACACCCTGAAGCAGGAATTAGGCAGCACTTCTATCATTCCGGGAAAAACAAGTTCTTCCTCGATTCTTTTTATAGTATTTTTGCGCATCTGCTCGGCAAACAGCTTGTAGTCGTCTATCAGCTTGTAAATGATATTGCCTTCGATTATTTTTACATTGCTGTTGATTGCGGTTTCAGAAGCCTCTTGTTCCGTTGCGACGTTAAATGCCAGTATTACAGATTCGAGAGGATTGGCCGCCTGCATGCCGAATGCGTCCAACACGTCTCTTTTTGTAACATTTCCCAAGCCCTTCTTGCTTATGTCTATACTGCCATCCTTCAATAGCATAGATATTGCTTCTATGCTGCCTATGGAATCCGCTTTCAGGATTATTCCTTTTTTGTCTGTTTTGAATATATCTCTTATTTCAGAGTTGATCTCCTCAGCATAATCGTTATTCAATACCTGAATTACAGGCGAACCAGGAAGCGCATCATCCAATCCGGTGCCGCTTATCTTGACCCCTGAAGCTGCACTGACAGAATCGACATGGTAAAATTTGCTCTGCGATTCCCTTATCTCATGTAGCGGTTTCGGCTTTAGCAGTGCCTTTATTTTTGCGGTCGCTACTGATGTCTGCGTCGCAAAAGCTATCGTGTCATTTATATGCAGGGAACCGTCGTAAAGTATGATGTCTATTGTTACCCCAAGGCCCTTGACTTCCCTTTTTTCGAGTATGCTGCCTCTTCCAGGGCCGTTTACCTCTACCTTAAGCTTCATTTCAAGAAATTTCTGCGACAGCCCCGAAACAAGCATAAGCAGCTCAGCGATTCCCTCTCCAGTCTTTGCGCTTATAGGTATTATCGCAAGCTCTTTCTGGAAATCCTTTACCTTGCTGAATTCCTCGCTTGTAAATTCAAATTCGCTCAATTTTCCTATCAATCCGTACAACTTTTCATTCAGCGCTTCCACGACAAAATCGCTCTGCATTTTAATTGCTTCGGTTATGCTTTTTGAATGGCTATCCCTCCATCCCGTAATCACATCCACCTTATTTGCCGCCACAACGAAAGGGGTCTTAAACTCCTTCAGTATTTCAACCGCTTCGACAGTCTGCGGTTCAAACCCTTTGTTTATATCAACCACAAGTATGGCGAGGTCGGATGCATTGCCCCCTCTGCGCCTCAGATTCGTAAATGCTTCGTGCCCAGGCGTGTCTATGAAAAGGAGACCCGGAATTTCGATATTAGGGGGCATCATTTTTCCGCAGATCTTTTTTACTACGTCTATGGGAACCTCGCTCGCCCCTATATGCTGCGTTATGCCTCCGGCTTCCCTTGCGGCTATCGTGGTGTTCCTTATCTTGTCCAGCAAAGTCGTTTTTCCATGGTCCACATGCCCCATAACGCATATGATAGGTTGTCGCATCATCAAATCACAAAAAAGGTAAACCAATAAAAATATTGTCAGTATAAAATAATAAACTTACCTATATTTTAAAGTGATGATATGGAAAAAAGCCTTGTTCTAATAAAACCGGACGGAGTTTATAGAGCCCTTACTGGCAGGATAATCAGCAGATTTGAAGATGCGGGATTCAAGATAACCGCAATGAAAATGCTGATTCCTGAAAGGAAGCTTGTGGAAAAACATTATGATTCTTTAAGGAGAAATGACGAATGGCTGAATTCGGTGGGTTCAAAACTTAAGGGGAAAGACGGCATTAGCAACAAAACCGAAAGGGAACTAGGACTTACAGTGTGGAACCAGCTTGTGGATTACCTTTCAGGAAAGCCTATAATCGCAATGGTAATAGAGGGAAATGAGGTGGTGTCCTCAATAAGGAAGATTGTAGGTTCGACAGAGCCGAAGAGTGCCGAACCGAGTTCTCTCAGAGGTAGTCTTTCAAATGATTCATACGGGTTGGCGAATGCCAACAATAGGCCTATAAGAAATATAATACATGCATCGAGCAGCGTTTCTGATGCAGAGGAAGAAATAAACGTATGGTTTAAAAAGGAGGAGATTTTGGATTACGAGAGGGCGGACGAACGCATCCAGTATTACTAATTTTTGGAAGATGAAATTTTATTTATGCTTATTTTGTAAACCAGATACAGCACAATCCCGAATGTGCCTATCGCCGCCATATCTATTACCGCATTGTTTACGCTTAAGGCATAAAAACCGAAGCTCATCAATATCGTATCCCAGATAAAGCTTCCTATTATGGAGTATGCAAAAAATCTCTTTTGGTCCATCTTTGCGAACCCGGCAGGAAAGCTTATAAATGTCCGAATGACCGGAATGAGCCTTGTTATAAATACCGCAGCCACTCCGTTTCTTTTGAACCATATATCAAATTTATCCAGGGACTCCCTTTTAATATGCAATTTTTGCAGATGCCTGTATACAATATCCTTTTCTACAAAATACCCTATATAATAATCTACAGCGATTCCTACAATGCTGCCAAGCAGCCCGGCCGCCAGCGCAAAAGGAAAATTAAGGATACCTTCCTTGGCAAACAAGCCTGCCAGCGGCATCACGACCTCGCTCGGCACAGGGAGAGAAGAGCCTTCCAGTGCCATAAGCACGAATATGCCAAGATATCCCAACTGTTTTACAAGCCCGACTATGAACCCTGCAGAACCAGTTAAAAGCTGTGTAACCGACAATAAAATAGATAGCAACAAGAAATCACGCGAACCATAATGCCTTCTTAGAACCTATTTGTATAATAATATTATTAAAATATCGGTATTATATCTTATTTGAGAAAGATAACTATGCGCATTATAAAATTCAATGAAAATGAAGGAAGAATAATTCTCAAAGTCGAGACTCTGGAGGATCTTTGGACTATCCAGAGGATTCTTTTTGTAGGCGATCTTGCAAAATCAAAAAGTCTGAGAAAGTTCAAGACTGCAGAAGGAGACAAAGGAGAAATGAAGGAGGTTATGGTTTTACTGAATGTCGAAAAGATCGAATTGGACAAGAATTCCGAAAGATTAAGGATTATGGGAAAGATAGTCGAAGGAAAGCCTCTCGAATACATAAGGCTGAATAGTTATCATACATTGAATGTCGCGCCAGGCGACATACTGGAAATAAGGAAAAATGAATGGCATAGTTATATCATCGACGTAATAAAAAATGCAGTATCATACACAAAAAAGCCAAAATTGGGGATTATCGCCATTGACGACGAAAAGGCGCTGCCCGCTTATCTGCTCGGTTACGGGATAGAATTCAAGAACGAGGTTTATAACGGGTTAAGCAAAAGAATGTCCCAAAAGGAATTCCGCGAGCAGGAAGACAAATACAATGCGGAGCTGTTCAGCATCATAAGCAATATGGATGTCAATACAGTAATAATCGCCGGCCCCGGATTTACAAAGGACAACCTTAAAAAATATTTTGACGATTCCGGGATGACAAAGAAGCTTGACAAGAGACTGGTATATATGAGCACAAGCAACGCGGAAAGGTCGGGAATATACGAGCTCATAAAGAGCGACGATGTGGCAAAGATATTACACAGCGAGAGGATAAGGCAGGAATTTCTGTACATGGATATTTTTCTGAAAGGATTGTCGGCAGGAAGGTCAAAACACGGAGCGGAGAAAGTAGATGAAGCAATCAAGAATTTCGATGTGGAAACTATCATTGTAAACGACAGCGTGCTAAGCGATAAAAGGATACAAGAAATCTTGGAGGAGGCGGAGCAGGCAAGAATAAGGATAGAAGTGTTCAATTCCGACGACGAAGTCGGAAGACAGCTACATTTCTTCAATGACTTGGCATGCTTTTGAAATGCTTTCGTGCGGAAATAACCAACAATCAAACTTCAATAAAAACTACGCTTTATATCATGCCACAAAATGCAAATCGATTTGTTGGGAATATTTTCTAAATATTGATATGCAACCAACTTTAAAATAAAAGAAACATCTATATATCTAACATGTTTTAATATTGTTATCTAGCAAACAGAAGCCATGTTTTCCATTCCCTTATCCAAGGGATGAACAAGGGCCTTGGTCCTTAAAACTCTGGTTTTTGGCTAAATGAAAAAATTGAATAAAAAAATGCTGTACGGCTGTGTCCAATAATTATTTGATAAATAGATAGCACTCACGTTATCTCTATTCTTCGAAAATCAAATAAGGAATGTATTATAAACTACTGCCTTCAGAAGCAGTTCTTTCTCTTTCATGTCATCGCAC
>JAJZVQ010000043.1 GCA_021845575.1 Microcaldota archaeon
CGACGCCGTTGTCCGTCAATGGAAGGACAGATTCCTATAAACAGATAGTCTTAAAAAATATGGCAAGTAATAAACATAAAAGCGAAATAGGAAAGCGCGTGAAGGTGAAGGTAAACGCAGTATCTGCAAATGTATTATACTGCGAGATTGTGTGATTTTTTGTACGGGGATAAAATAAGCTTGATGATGAAAAGAGAACATTTGGCAATAGGCGACAGTGTAAGACTGGACATAGATGGCTCTATCATTGAAGGGGAAATAATGCCAAGCACCGAAGTCAACAATCCTGAAATACTGATAATAAAACTGAAAAACGGATATAACCTGGGGATAAGGTATGACCAACAAAAGATTGAGAAGGTTGTTTCTGAAAGAAGGGTAAATTCGTTTCCACAGCTTAAAATAGAACACAAGGAGGGGATGAAAAATATTTCGCTTATATACACTGGGGGCACGATCGGGAGCAAGATAGATTACACGACTGGAGGGGTGTATATGCTCACAAAACCGGAAGAGCTTCTTTATGAAATTCCTGAAATAAGCGAGATTGCGAATGTCTCGATAATCCCGCTGCTCAGCATCGCGAGTGAGGATATGTCATTTGTCGAATGGCAAAAAATTGCGAAAACGGTTTATGACGAACTTGATAAGGGAAGAGATGGAATAGTAATAACGCATGGGACGGACACGATGCATTATACTGCGGCCGCACTGAGCTTTATGCTTAGGAATCTGAACGCTCCGGTTATACTGACGGGATCACAAAGGAGCAGCGATAGGGGTTCCAGCGACGCGTTTATGAATCTTCTATGTTCGGCGCATGCGGCATCAAAATCGGACATTGCTGAAGTTGGCATATGCATGCATAATTCGAGCTCGGACGATGTATGTACTTACATAAGGGGAGTAAAAGCAAGAAAAATGCACACATCGAGAAGAGACGCCTTCAGGCCTATAAACAGCAAACCCATCGCACACATAAAACAGAATGGGGAGATCAATTATATATCTGATTACAAAAAAGTTGTTAAAGGCAAAAATGATATGAAATTGATTGACGGATTTGAAAAAAATGTCGCATTGGTAAAATTCTACCCCAATTCAAGCCCCGACATCCTAAAATTTTATATCGAAAAAGGCTGCAAAGGAATTATAATAGAAGGGACAGGGCTCGGGCATGTTGCCGTATCCACAATACACAACGAACTGAACTGGCTCCCCGCAATCAAGGAAGCGATAAGCAGGGGCATTATAGTGGGAATGACATCGCAGTGCTTGTATGGCAGAGTGCATCCTGATGTATATAGAAACCTCAGAATCTTGAGTTCTTCTGGCGTTATATACTGCAATGACATGAGTCCGGAAACCGCATTGATCAAACTTGGATGGCTCTTAGGCAATTATAAAAAGGATGAGGCAGAAAAGCTTCTCAATACCAACATCGCGGGAGAATTGAGCAGCAGGAGCGAATATGATAATTTTCTTGTATGATTGTATGAAAGAACAAAAGGATTTTAAGGCAGATGATTTCGGGCATAGTGATGACGAAAATATATACGGGGAAATAGGATTTAGGTGCGGCCTTGAAATTCATCAAAGGCTCGATACTGGGGAAAAACTTTTCTGCAGTTGTTCTACTTCGGAGAATTCAGAAGTCGTTGGCAGCGTCAGCAGAATGCAAAGAGCCGTGGCAGGAGAGCTCGGAAAAATGGATTTGTCTGCAGAATTCGAAGAAAAAAGAAAAAGAAGGTTCTTGTATAATATATTTAAAAGTACAAGCTGCCTGGTTGATATAGACGAGGAACCGCCGCATGGTTTAAACAATGAAGCATTAATCATTGCATTGGCAATCTCAAATGCAATGCACATGAAATTTGTAGACGAACCGCAAATAATGAGAAAGGGAGTTGTGGACGGAAGCGACCCGAGCGCTTTTCAAAGAACTATGCTTCTGGGATTTGACGGAAGAGTAAAGGTGGGGAAATACGATATCAAGATAACATCGGTCTCGCTTGAGGAAGAATCTTCAAGAATTGAGTCTGGGAACAGCAGGGAGATTACATATAATGTTGATAGGTTGGGGATACCCCTTATAGAAATAGATACCGATTCTGACATAAAAACACCTAAACTCGCGAAGGAGATCGCCTCTTATATAGGAACATTGTTCAGGATGACTGGAAAGGTCAAAAGAGGGATAGGGACAATAAGGCAGGACGTAAATATTTCTATAAAGGGAGGGGCAAGAGTCGAAATAAAGGGTTTGCAGGAGCTCTCTTCCATGGACAAGTTCATAGAAAATGAAGTAAAAAGGCAGAAGGAATTGATAGAGATAAGCAAAATGCTGAAAAATGCCGGTGCCAAGATATCGGACAGTGTGGATATCACTGGCTTATTCGCAAATACTTCATCGTATATACTTAAAAGGACAATTGAAAATGGGGGCAGAATTATCGCTTTTAAACTTGGGAAATTCGGCAAATACCTTGGAAAGGAAATAAACCCGAACAGGAGACTTGGAACCGAAATAAGTGATTATGTAAAAACAGTAGGGATTGGCGGTATAATACATAGCAGTGAAAACTTGGATAATTATGGATTTTCGGAATCCGAAAAGATTGAAATTGCCAGATTTCTAGGGATTGGCGAGGATGATGCATTTATAATCATAGGAGGAGGTAATGAAGAGGTAATGCGGGCAAGTAAAATCGCGATAGGGAGGGCAAATGCTGCGATAGCAGGAGTGCCGGAGGAGACAAGAGGGGCGATAAACGACGGTTCTTATACCTCGATGTTTCTCAGACCTTTGCCCAGCGGTTCCAGGATGTATCCTGAAACGGATATAAAGCCGGTGTTATTAAATGATAGCATGCTTGAAGAGGCAAAAAAATTGACTCCGGATATGGAAACTGAATTAAATACACTGGAAAAGCAGTTGGGGGATAGGGATACCGCAAGGAGGGTGATGTTATCGCAGAGATACGGGCTCTACAAAGAGATATTAAACAAAACTGACAGCGATCCGAAGTTCGTTGCAAATGTTTTATTGCAGAAATTTGTGGAATTGAACAGGGAAAAATTTCGCGTAGATAATATAGACAAAACAAAAGTTGTTGAGGTTTTCCAAAGATTCTCAGCCAAAAAGATAACTAAACTTGGAATTGAGGAGATATTAAAGAAACTGTCTGAAAAACAAATGGACGTTGATGTTGCAATAAAGGAATTTTCACTTGAAAGGATAAGCGGAAGCAAGTTGGATTCGGTGATCAAGGAATTCAAAAAGAAATATAAAAACGATGATGTATTGTTAAAAAAGGAGATAATGAAAGTTTACAGATTGAATATCGATGGCAGCGAATTGAACAGCGCCATTAACAATCAAAAAAAGTAAAAAACATAAAAAATAAAATTATGCTTATTATTTTGCTAGAGTTATTAATATTGCACTTACCTTTGATTTAGTGCCGTCCTCGTTAACAAGCTCTTCCGAAGATGTCTTCATGGCTTTCTCTTTCAAGTCTGGAAGGAATTTGTTTAAAACTATCTCCTTTACATCTACAGCCCTAGAGATTGCATTGCCTCTTGCTTTTATTGTTACTTCTGGCATACCGTTATTGAATTGTGTGACTACCGCCAGCACGTAATTCATTGTCGGCTTCTTCCCTACGTATATTATATTCTCGGAGTTTTCTTGTTTTGTTTTTGTTTCTTCTGACATATTTTCACCTCTTATTTAGGTTTAGACTTTTAATATTTCATTCAAACTACTATTTATATTTATTGCATTTTTTATG
>JAJZVQ010000044.1 GCA_021845575.1 Microcaldota archaeon
ATCAAATATTATTGGTTACAAAATGTCGCGGTTTTCAATACACTGGAAAAAAAGGTTTCGTTTAATGATGATATATTCCCATCAAATGATCATAGATATACGCAGATACATAGAGACCAAATTGCATTAGGGAAAGGGAAACTTAAATATATGTTTTTACCTTTTGAAGTTAGCAACATCTATATATATTTTGGAAAACAACTCAATTATTCCCTGCCTACAAAGAATTTAATTATGACTATTGAAGCGGAAAAAGAGAAAGGAGGGATATTGATAAATTTTGCCTATAAATATGGCAGCGAAAAAACCTCAAAACCAATTACAAAGATATTTGATAGGGTTTTTCTCAAAATAAAAAATATCAAATCTTATTCCATAGAGGTTTCGCCTTATGTATTTTATATAAACAAAAGTCCGAATATTCTAAATGCCGAATTTGTTTGGGGCGGAGCAATCAATGGAGAAAATGCAGTATTTAATTCAATGTCATCTACGCTGGACATGCTTTACAGAAAAGATAGGACATTTCACAAGTTTCCGCTGGTTTTTGATTTTGGTTATTCTACTGCAGAAACAGTATCAAATATAAGCGACCATTTTAATAAAAATGGCATCGCAGTAATAACAAAAGGAAAAATAAATCTGAGCCATGCACAAAATAATTAGCAATAAATCATTTGCGCTTATTTTTGCAAAGCCTTAAATAATTGATATCCCCAAAACAATTAAGATACAAAGAAATGACAGTAGATATCTATGCACTACAAATATAGCTTATTTTACTGCTTCTTTTAGATCAGGTGCTAAATTGAAAGATTTTTCAGAGATTGGTTTAAAACCACACATAGTTGAAGCTTTGAACAAGATTAATTTCGTCAAAGCGACTGACGTGCAGGAGCGCGCCATACCGATAGCCCTTCAAGGCAAGGATATAATTGTAAAAGCGAAGACAGGAACCGGAAAGACCCTAGCCTTTTTACTGCCCATATTGCAGGATAACACCAAAAGCAATACGCCAGTTGCGCTTATTGTAGTTCCGACAAGAGAACTGGCAATACAGATAGCTGAAGTCGCGAATAAATTGGTTTCAGACAGGCAGAAAGTGACCGTAGTATACGGTGCGTCATCTATCAACCAGCAGATTCAAAACCTCAGGCGCAATCCGAGCATTATCGTAGGTACGCCGGGAAGGCTGCTCGATTTGATAGATAGAGGAGATCTTATACTTGACAACATAAGGTTCCTTGTATTAGATGAAGCGGATACCATGCTTGATATGGGATTTGTGGATGATATAGAAGAAATAATGTCGATAACCCCCGAATCAAGGCAGACTATGCTGTTCTCAGCAACCATGCCAAACAAGATATTGGATGTTGCAAAGGATTACATGAAAGATTCCACATACATAAAAGTAGGAGATGACGAAGGAATTGCCGCAATCAAAATAAAACATTATTATGCAATATGCGACAACAGGATGAAATTCGCTACGCTTATTTCTTATATAAAGACTTATAATCCGAGCAAGGCAATAATATTCGCACATACAAAATATGCCGCAGACGAGATATATGCAGCACTCAGGAATCAAGGAATAGAATCGGTTTTGATGCATGGAGGACTTACCCAAGCGAAAAGGGAATCATCCATTTTTTCATTTAAGAGAAAAGCCAGATTCCTCATAGCTACTAATGTAGCTGCAAGGGGCTTAGATATAAGCGGGATTTCAGACATAATAAATTTTGACGTTCCTGACGATCCGGTTATATACGTGCACAGGGTCGGAAGAACTGCAAGGATGGATGCGCATGGTAGGGCATTTACAATAGTTGGAAGAAACCAATCAGGATTCTTAGATGATATTGAATACGCTGCGCGAATAAAAATGGAACATATTAATTTGGATATAGAACCGTATAAAAATATCCGCCTTTTCGGAAGGAGAGAGGAAAGCCATTCTGGCAGATTCAATGACAGGAGACCTAACAGAGGATTTGATAACAGGGAACATCAAAACAGGCGCAGATTTGAAGGAAACAACAGGCATAGCAGTTACAGGTAAGACTATTGTATGAAACCTTCACACCACTTAAAAGATTCAGATATCTTTGAAGAAATTGATATAACCAAAATGTCCTTAAAAAATGACGCCAGATTGGAAACCCGAGTTACGATTATCAAAATAAGATACTTCAAGCTTTTGTACTTTTCTTTTTTTCTATTTTACGTTCAATTTCAAATATCTTCTTTTCAAGGACAAATCTAGAGAGCAGCACTATTGCCACGCCAGCAGCTATTATTACCATGCCGGTAATGCCCACGTGGAAAAGCACGAATGCAAAGGCTATTGCAGCAGCAGGCGGATGTTCGCTGTAAGTTAAAATCAGAAGCACTGTCAAAACAAAAATCACCATACCCGCAACTGCAAATAGTGGTAACATACTAGATGTAAGCCCGCCAAGATATCCAACAACTGCTGCCAGTGCATAACTTTTCACGAACTTGCTGCTTTTTGCAGCTCTAGAATTTGGCATTATAAACATTATGTATATGCTACTTGCAAACGAAGCAAATATTACTGCATTTATTCCGATTCCGTAAAGCACATCTGTCTTAAAATATTCAAGAAGCAGCACCATTATCGAGAGCGTTATTCCCGCAAACACAGCCGGAATTAATCTTTTACTTAGTCTGCTAATCGCTTTCGTCTTTGCAGGATATGCCTTCTGTTCCATTCAATCAAATAATGTAACAACGAATATTTATTTATTCAATTGCTTGTTTTTTAAACAAAAAGGATTTTAAGAGTGCCCCGCCTACACTTGGCAAGCCCTTAATGGAAAAATTAAGGATAAAGTATACTACATAATATGTAAAAGTTGCATGACTTGGAAGTTAAAAACCTTCAACAAAAATTCGAGAAGCTTTTTTATAGGAGAGTTGGTTCTACACTTCTTTCTACATTTATATCTCTCCTGAAGAATCCTGTTTGCCCCTAAGCTAAAAATGGACTCAGCGGGATTTGAACCCGCGACCTCCCGCTTTTTTGATGGAACTCTTTCTAAAAGTTCATTGCAAAGCGGACGCGCTACCACTGCGCTATGAGCCCGTTTAATAAGTAAATAATAATAAGTGGCTATTTATTTATTTCTTCTCTTTTTCTTGGCTCTGGGACAAAATTACTATTCTAAAATGAAATTTTGGTCAATTCGGGAGAAAGGTATGCCAAATAACAGGATTGCCGAATATTATGTATATTAATTTTTAGAAATTCTTCTGTCCCTCTTCTCC
>JAJZVQ010000045.1 GCA_021845575.1 Microcaldota archaeon
GACAACAGCAATGCATCGGTGACATTGAAACATATAATGCTTTTTGGCATAATGACAAATTCTGCGCCTTTAATAAGGTCCGCGCAAATATCCGATCAACAACCAACCTTAGTGGATGGGCAAATCACATCCAAGGGATTAACAAACAAATTAGTTATTTCTCCAACATCAAAAGTTGCTAATTCCATTTTATCAAATGTCTCAAAATCCGTTAATACTATTTTGGCGAATACTACTTTTACATTTAATAATTCCATGATGAGCAAATTCAATGATACCTTTAACCTCAATTCCAACGAGATTAACAATTTCAGGCTATCCTCTGAAACCGCAGAAGAATTAGGCAGAATGATTGACAATAAAGACATACTCAGCAATAAAATAAATATAAGCGTAATTAAGGATATGCATAATCTAAATATATCAAATTCAATGGTAAAAAGAATGTTGAAAGAGGCAAACAATTTCAGCTTTGCATACCATAATGTGCTTAATTTCTTGATACAGGAAAACGGTTCGCTGACACTTCCATTTTCAGAAGCCGAAGTAGAAGGCCCTAACGGATATACTTTAAAACCCGGAAGCAATGCAACGTTCACTTTTAATGCCCCTATAACATTAGGGAGATCATTCAGCAAATCTTTGCCGCAGCCAACAAATCCCCGCATAAATCTTACGCATATACCTATACCTCTAATAAAATTAATAGTAAACCAGACATATAAGATGGAGGTAATAGGCGAAGAGGGCGCAGCTGCAAGCATTAATGTTACTGCATCGTAATACGTTTACGAATAAATCAGTAATATCCTGCATAGTTTTGTTTAGCTTATCATAATCATAAAATTAGCCCGCAGGAGGTATAACATGTCTAATGAAGAATTGCTTTTATCGGATATTCTAAATGAATTGGCCCATCTTGCATCAGGTTCAATAAATGAAGAAGAATTGGCAAAAGAGTTTATTTCTATTGTTAAAAAAAACAGTCAGGTAAACAGCGCAGAAATAATCGACCTTACAAGCGCAAACACCAATCGTTTTGAGGAATATCTAATAAATACTAGAAAAACCTATGTGGACAATCAACTCAGCGAATATTCCGCATTTACAGAACTGGTAAGCTACAGCAAAAATGGGTATATGAGCTGTGCGATAATCCCATTAGTGGTAAATAACAAGGTAATCGCCGCATTAACTATGCTGTCAAATAAAGAGAACGCATTCAGCCCAGAATTTATACACGTTTTTGAATTGTCCGCATCCATGCTCGCGCCATTAATCGCGTATAAGACGGAAATCCGCAAAAGCAGCAAGCTGGTAGACTATTTTGATTCCGCATTCAATTCCCAATGCCCCCAAATGCTCATAACGAAAGAAAACAAGATAATAAAATCAAACAGCGCCGCCGCAAAACTTTTCAATGTATCAAACGGCACGAATGCGACGCGAATTTTTGGAATAGATTTTGCCGCTCTAAACGAAAAGGACATGGTTAAAGGGATTAACATCAAAATAAACAATTCTGAAAATGAGTATAAGATATTTAGCAAATCCATAAATCCCAATCTTTTTCACGTATTGGCGGTTAATGTGACAGGAGAGCTTTTTCTTAATCGCATATTAAATGCGCTGTCCGAAGGAAATGACATGTTCTTGCTTATTGCAAAGGAAGATCTTATCATAACAAGCATGAGCAAAAATCTCGAGAAGTTCATCGGATATAACGAAATGCAGGGCGATCTAAAATTTGATAATTTCCTGAAGGAAAACAATTCCGCGTTCGTAAATCTGAAGGAAGGAAAACCATTCTTTTTCGAATTAAAAGGCATCAGCAAAACTTTATACGTAAAAGCCATTCCAAACAAAATCGAATCAGGGTATATGGTATTAATGGTAGATAAGGAATCCGATAAATACATAAGTGATGCGGAGCAAAACATAAAAGGTTTTATAGACGGGACATCGGACATAGTTATAATGATTGACAGCTTGGGGTATATAAGGGAATGCAATATGCAGTCAGAGAAAATCCTTGGATATAAAAGGGAAGAGCTTGTAGAAAGGGACATAAGCGAGATATATTCTGACGCAAAAATTTTGAATAGGGACATAATATACGTAAAGAATGGGGGGAAAATTGACAATACATATGTCAACATAAAGAAAAAGGACAATGAGATGTTGCCTGCTGTGCATTCGATAAGATTCCTCAGGGGAATTAATGAAGAGGACCGCTATATAATAATAATCAAAGAATTGAGCACAAAGATGAAACTGGAAGAGATGGAAGACGATTTGAAGGAAGCCGAGGGCGATATAAAAAGGTTAAACGCAATAAGCGGGCAAAAATCGGATTTCATATACAACATATCACACGAATTAAGAACTCCATTGACAAACATAAAGGGTTTTTCCTCGCTTCTCTACGAAGGCAATGCAGGCGAATTAAACAAAGACCAAAAGGATTACGTCAATACCATTATAGAAGAATCAAATAGGCTTATGCTTATAATCCAGCAGGTGCTCGATGCGGCAAAACTTGAAACGGAAAAAGTAAAACTTGAATTGAAAGAAGTCGATCTGAAATCTCTTGGCGAGTCGCCGAGCATAAAAGCGCTGTCAGAATCTGCGCACGGCAAGAATCTCGATTTTTCATGGAATGTGGATTTCAATGTGCCGCAAATCACCGCAGACCCGAACAGGCTAATACAGGTTTTTGTCAATTTAATAGGCAATGCGATAAAGTTTACTGAAAAAGGAGGGATAAACATACACATATACAGGAAAAGCGTAAAATATATAGAATGCGATGTATCAGATACGGGAATAGGAATAGCTGAAGAAGACAGAAGGAAGCTGTTCAGAAAATTCTATCAAGCGCAGAATTACCAGTCGCAGAAAAGCGTTTTGATAAAACAGGATGGAGCCGGGACAGGACTGGGGCTGGCGATAACGAAAGAAATAATAAAGCTCCACGGCGGAAGCATAAGAGTCGAGTCCGAGCCGGGAAAGGGAAGCAAGTTCGCGTTTGTCCTTCCTATAACAAAAAGAACAAGGCGCAAAACAGCAAAAAAAGAATAAATGTAAAATTAGCAAA
>JAJZVQ010000013.1 GCA_021845575.1 Microcaldota archaeon
GTGATAATACGCAGCCAAACAATAAAAGAAAAAACTTAAATATTTAATGCCTTATATTATTTTTGATGAGTTTATGGGGTTAAAGGAAAAGAAAAGAGCGGATAATTTTGTAAATATGAATAACATCGAAAATGAGGCACTTATAAAAAAGGAGGCCGCATTCAATGTGATTTTGGAAAATCTCAAATTTAAAAATACAAACCCGTTTGAAGCAAGCAAAAAACTCCGCAAGACAATAGAAACGAAACCAAGGATAACATATAGATTAGAGGATTCTGAATCGCTTAATAATCTTGTAAGCACGATATGCGATAGGGCGCTTTATTTTTCAAGGCATGATTTAATCACTAACGGCGAGTTGCTTCTTACAATCAGCAATATAGTCGAATTTGTGCCAAAAAGAATAATAGAAAAATCCGGGATTCCATTAGCAAGGATTATCGCTGATTCGTATATTAGGGTGACTGAGGAGCTTACACGGAAAGAAAAGGGCAAGGCAACAGGTATTGATGCAGTTCTTTTGGATAATATATATGCAAATAATTTGTATAATATACCCGATTTTATATTGAAGGAGGCGGATATGGAAGTATTTTCATATATAAATGAGGTACAGTCATTATCCCGGCTTGCAAGGACTTTGCCTGAACAATAATTTTTCAATTATTTTTCAATTTTGAATGACTTTTATCTTGATATAGAAAAAAGTTGCCTTACATATCAAAAAAGTAGTTTGCTGCAGGGTATCATTTAATTTCTAGTTTGTTCAGTACTAACTTTAGGATTATATTAACTTTGGTTTCGTCTATCTTCATGCTTGCCGCTTCCTTATGGCCGCCCCCTGATTCTACGAATTCGGTGTTTGACTTTATATCCTTTATTATTTCAAGAATATTTACTTCGTCCGATATTGATCTGCCAATCCTAAATGAAATGTAATTCCTGAATACGACTATTGTTATTGATTTTTTATTGATTGACTCGAACTTGTTATGCAATTTTGAGCTATACCTTCCAGGCAGCAAATATCCGGAAAATCTACTCGCTATCTTTTCGAAATTGATGATATTTATTGTTATTCCATTTCTTGATTTGTACGATTTGGCACTCTGCATGCCCGCGTCTATCGCTTCTTTTATGAGTTCATTTGCATAACTGTACATCGAATTCATTTTTTCCTGATTTTCCAATATTTTAACCAGATATTTTGGGCTTATAGGCCCGTCCAGATACCCAGTCGATTCTCTTATGCCGGTTATGAAATCTACTACGGTCGCAATTCTTCCTGCTTCGTAATTTTCCCTGTTCGCATATACGCTCATATCGCTTATCAATGCCGCTTCTTTCAAATTTTCTATTCTTACTTCCGCAATCAGTTCGGAAAATATGCCTGTAAGAAAACCTGCCGTAAAATCTGATGTTCCCCCATACTCCAATGGATTGATATACTGCTTTGACACCCCTATAAATTCCTTTTCGATATTGTGGTGATCCAGCCAGATGAGATTGTATCTGTCGTTTATATTTTTTATGGCGTCGTTGCTACCAAAGTTTGTGCCAAAATCTATTATGCATATTATTGGTTTTTCGACGCTTTTATAATCATTGAAAAACATCGAATCCAAATAAAATGACTCCAAGTCATAAGTAATCCCTTTATTGATCAGCCATTTCATACCCCTTTCGTTAAGGAATAATTTTTTTTGGATTTTTTCCAATGCTTTGTAGAGTGCGATTGAGCCTATTGCCCCGTCTCCGTCTCCATGAAACCTTATGATTATCGGAGCCCCGGAAATAAAAGAACGCAATAGCATGTCGGCCGAATTCAGCATCTTTTGAAGCATGGGGAGTGTTATTTCGCGAATTGGTTTTTTGAGCCTTTCTAATAATTCCCTTTTATTCCTTTCTATGTTTACTTCACTAACGAGGTTTTGCAAAATATCCCTATACTCTTTTAGGCATTTTCGTCCAATTATTTCAACTCCTTCTACACGGATATGGTCATTCTCGGTTGTGTAATCAACTCTTACTTTGTCATAAAGGTCAAGCTTAATCTTGGAATTTATGTTTATTACCTTGTTAGAAACTATGGTATACTCCTCACTTGCATGCATTGCTTTTTTTATGCTTGAAACAATTCCTTCTATGATATTGCTATCTGTATGTTCGTTTTCCATGTATTTACCTATGTCACATTTGCTAAAGAGAGATAGCAACTTGCTCTAATCGTTGAATTTGGTATATAATTGCAATAAGTCGTATTGCCGTATTTTCCAACAATATCAAATATGCAGGTATATGCAAATTCCGAACTATTTATTGTCAAGCATAAAGAGGCATTTTTTGTGCTTACAGATTCGTTTATCTTGAGGGAGTATAAGCAATCCGCCTTGGCATATGACGGAACGGAAGAGCAGAGATTGCTTGCGTTTGTAAGGTTATTTGTTTTTGAGGCGAATCTTTTATAACATACGTATCTGTCTATCCCGGTCAATCTTTCGCATAACGAGCTATTCTGCGTCATATATGCGATGCTTGCATAGCAGTCGCCGTAGGGCGTTAAATTGAAGTAGGTATATTCGGAATTTTCAAGCCCTAAAATGCTGCTGTTCATCATCGAGAGTATGGTATAGTTTGGAATACCTGGAAGATTATTGCAATAAGAAAAATTTCTTGTATTCTCCGCCTTTTTGTAATAATATAGGGAATTGCATATCTCATTATAGCTGCTATTCGCCGTTTCGGCGCAAATGCTGAGATTGTCGAAATTTTCTTTTTTCGCAATTGCATAACTGCATTGGCTTTTGTAAGGTTCCTGCAA
Organism: Microcaldota archaeon; assembly: GCA_021845575.1. Taxonomy (GTDB): domain Archaea; phylum Micrarchaeota; class Micrarchaeia; order Micrarchaeales; family Micrarchaeaceae; genus JAJZVQ01. Next base: position 2,822 of record JAJZVQ010000013.1, read on the forward strand.
AATCATGCATGCACTCGCATTCATACTTGCAATACTTATATTAGATATGCAGGCGCTTTCGATGGCGCTTGAATTTATCGACTCGCACGCAAGAATTTCGGAATGATTCATTGCTACGGCAGCCATGCACTCGTAGGCGGAATTCCCGCTGAGTTGCCCGCATATTGAGACATTGTTGTTCGCCACCGCGTAATAGGTGTAACAGGAGAATTTCGATTCGGGAAGAATCTTGCTTCCGCATGAACCTACGCCATTCCAGTAACTTGCGAGCAACAGGCTAATCAATGCAATTACAACAAGCCCTCCAACTATAATCGCATACAAAACAAGGCGTGTGGCATTTGGGCCATTTGCTGACTGATTTGCGGTCAATTTATTAAAAAATTTTCCTAAGATAGACATTTATACATCTCAATGAGTTCTGAATCAAAATTCACCGCCCATGGTAAACACCTTGAAGCCGTTTGAAGTAATTTCGTATGGAGAAAACACTAAGCTGTGATTTGTGCCCCTCATCTTGATAATTTCCATAGAAAGCAGCCTTTTCTCTTCTTGTCCTATTTGGTATAATATAATAACGCCGTCAAAAATGAAAAATTCTGAAGTAAATTTTAAATCCTTCCTTTCCGAAGAGGGGAGTTCCAGCGTAAGCAAGGTTGTGGTGTTGAGCCTTCGCATATTTGAGATAAGGAGCACCATGGCTCTTCGATAGTCTGTTTTATTTCTCATGGTAAGCTTCAACAGTGAGACCGAATCAATTACCACCAATTTGGAATTATTTGACAAAATTGTATTTTCTATGTCCAATATTATGTTTCCAAAAACATAGAGGTTTGTGTCAGAACCTTCCTCTGTAGACCTTGTTGAAGGGCCTTGGTTGGCTATGATAATCATTTTATTTTTGATAAGATCGTCTATATCCTTGAATTCTGGAAATGCGTTCTTGAAGTTTATTATGAGTTGATCAGATGTTTCCTCAAATGCTATAAATGAGGATGGAATTCCGTTCTTTGCATTATGGTAAAGAATTTCGAGAGAAAGGAGGGTTTTGCCGGCGCCCGGTCCTCCCGCGATTAGTATTTGATTTCCCACAGGTATGCCTCCTAAGAGCATTTCATCCAAACCGTTTATCCCTGTTGCAATCTTCTTTGCAACCGTTTTATCGATATTCTTTATTGTTTTTTCCATAAAATCATTCCAGAGTATTTTTACAGGATAGTACCATGCAATGAATTCTCTTCTGAAACCTTATTGCAGTCCAAGAGATATTTGTAGTATTGAAGCCTGTATGTTTCAGGAGAATCTATATCGTTATTCTTGTCATATGCGGCTGTTATCTCTTTAATCCCATCATCCAAGGCGTATTTTGGAGAAAACCCGAGCGTTTCCTTTATTTTTGAAAAATCCAGCTTATGCGATCTTTTTTCATTGTTAGGATAAGCTATGGTATTTTTAATTCCTGTTGCATTGGCAACGAATTCGGATAAATCCCCTAACAGGTAATTTTGCTCATCGCTGCCAACATTGAAAACCTGATTTTTCACGATTGAGGAATCCGCTTTAAGCACCAAGAGGATTGCATTTGCAACATCTTTCACGTGCACCATAGGCCTCCATTTTTCCCCGTCTCTTATTTTTATTATTTCGGCATTTTTCATTGCGTGTATAGTTATTGAATTTAACGGAAGGTCGAATCTCATATTTCCCGACATTCCGTAATATGTCGCAGGTCTCAGTATAGTAGTGGAAAAATCAACGCCATTTAGACGTGAGATGCCATGTTCCAAAAATGCTGCCGATTCGGAATATGTGCTATTAGGGGATATAGCTGAAGTTTCGTTGAGTATTCCCTCCTGCATGCCGTATACCGATGAGGTCGATGTCATTATATATTTTTTTACGCCGTTGAATTTTGCGAATCTCGCTATTCTGTATCTTCCAAGATAATTTATATCCATTGTTTTCCAAGGCAGGAGTTCCCCTACTGAGGTTTCGCACAACGCCGCCAAATCCACCACCGCATCGATTCCCTCAAAGATGGTTGCGCATGTCCATCTCACATCCTCTCTTACAAGATGCAGCTTGTTGGTAGGCAATTCTGAAAGCGATTTTTTACCGAAAAAAAACCTGTCAAGTACCGTGACTTCGTATCCTTCCTCAAGAAGCATCGGCACGAGAGCGGAACCAAGGTATCCTCCACCACCAGTAACTAGCACTTTCACAGATTCACCATTTATGATAAGTAATACACATAAATGTTAATAAAGTTTTTGTTTTTCTACGTTTTGCCGTATAATGTAAACCTTTTGTAATAATCCCAGCCATTGCTTCTCAACCACTTCATCTTTTCTCTGTAGTCCGGTATTATCCCTTCCACAATGTCATAAAACTCTCTCTTATGGTTCCATGCCTTTGTGTGCGCCAATTCGTGTATTATCACGCAATCGATTATTTCTGTCGGAAGATAAAGAAGCCTGAAATTCAGCATTATCACTCCGTTTGAGGATAAATGCCCCCACTTTGTTTTGGAGTCGAATATCCTGATTTTTTTGATTGCAGAACCGAAATGTCTGGCATTCAATTCGGCTATGTGTTCCTCCACTTTTTTTGCGAGTGTGCTTCCTATAACTCTGTATACAAGATTTGCAGTGGCATCCTTATTTTGCTTTTTGCCAAATGAGCTTGGCATTGTTATGTTTATTTTATATTCCGCTCCTTCGGCGGCAAGAAAGGCCTTCGGATTCCTTGTTTCCGCATAAACAACGTTAATGCCAAATTTTTTGCCGTATGCCGTAGTTTCCAATGCGTTATAAAAATCAAGCTCTTTTCTTTCTGGCGCATACCCGTTTTTTTCTATTTTTTGCGCTGCTTTTTTATACAGACTTGAAGCGATGGAATACATTTCATTCGAATTCAGCGTATTTGGTATTCTTATCAAAAGGGCTCCGAAGGATATCCTTGCGGTTGCATTATTGCGGTTTTCGCATATTACCTTTACACTGATTTCTTTTCCGGATATTTTTATTGGTGGAAAATCAAACATTCAAACCGCCTAAACCTGAAGGAACCTCCAGCATCGCTTCATTGTTCGATTGTTACGTTTGCCGTTCCTTCTTTGTATTCTTTTTTCAGCATGCTTAAAATTATGACGTCCTCGAATCTGCCATATTCTTCAAAAAAATAATCTTCCGCCATCCTTCCTTCGATTTTAAATCCCAGTTTGAGGAGAAAGGTTACGGACCCTGAATTGAACGCAAACACTTTCGCGCATATTTTGTTCATTTGAAGGCTTTCAAAAGCCGTGTGCATGAGAAGGATTACCGCTTTTTTCCCATATCCCTTTCTCCAATAAGTCCTTCCAATCCAGTACCCTATCTCGCATTTCTGGTTTTTGTAGTCGATATTAAAGATTCCGGCCATCCCGATGGCATGCCCGTTTAATTTTATGGCGAAATGCAGCTCCTGCATGTTCACATATAAATCCATTGCTTTCCTTATAAAATCTAGCGCGTCTGATACGGCGTATGGAAATGGAAAATGCCCGGTCCCGCCGAGATTTTTTGATACTTCGAGATCGTTCGCGTTCTTTGAAATACTCTCGGCATCGGCCATGGAAACATTTTCCAGGTATACCTCATCGCCTTTGATGCCGATGCGCATAAAATCAGTATTTTTGGATATAGGGCTTTACAAAAATATAAAATCTCTCGTTGCCTTGCAACTCTATCATTATGCGTTCCACTACCATCTTCTTTGGATCCTGAAGCAATGCAATCCTGTTTGTTATGTCCTGAAAACTCTCAAATTTCCTCTGCGACCTTTCTTTCAGTATCGAATTGAGGTGCTTTTTCCCTATTCCGGGAAGCAACTCAAGCGAATGCTGCCTTATGTTTATCGAAGGCGCGGTATTGAAGGTATCGACAAACCTCTTTTCGTTTTCAGTCACTATTTCGGTTATCACGTTCTGCATGCCGTTCTTTGCCGTCTGTGTAAGATCCGCATAGGAGATTCTGTTTTTTATCAGCAATATCTTGTCCCTTTCTCCGCCGCCTATATACACCTTTTCACCCAAAGTCAGCATGACATTGGGCTTTGTCGTGGCTTCCAAAAGGGTAAACCATCTCTCGCCAATGAGCTGTGCCAGTGGCTCTTTCCTGCTGGACGAGGATTTCCCTGCAAGCATGAAATCCAGCACGTATGCATGCTCCTCCTTTCTATCTTCTCCGCTTTGAACCTCCATTTCATTGGCACCATCAAAATTTATTCTTTCAAAATTTATTCTTTAAATATATCAAGCAGGGTCTTTAATTCGCTTTCGCTGAATTCCTTCTTTTCGGACATTAGTACCTGCTTCAAAATCATGATATTCTGTGGTTTTATATCAATAAGCTTTATTATTGTTTCGCTTTTCAGTGTACCCGACTCCTCAAGCTTCTTCATGAGCCTTGTATAGTCTTGTTCGGGCAGTTTGAATTTTTTGGCGTGCTCCAGGGCGATTTGCTGTTCGTATATCAAACTATCCTTCTTTCTCCTATCTTCGAGTATTTCCCATACGTCAGACAGGGATACGTTTCCATTATTCTTGATTTCTTTTCCTATCATGATACCACAGGTTGACTTGCTGAATATGTTTAATATTATCTATGCAAACATTTAATATATTTTTCTTTGTAAGATTTTTATAATAATGTTTTGTTTACAGTTAAATATGCATTTTGCAATGTATTTTGCGATGTAACTATTCGGTAAATCCATGGAAAAATCAACCCCCGACTCTGACAATGAAGAAAATCGGCAGAAAAGCTCAGGAACGCACTTCAGCGTTACCCCGTGGAATGTGGAGGGAAAAATAGATTACGACCAGTTCGCAAAGAATGCGGGATTGAAGTTCATTGACGACGAATTAAAAGATAGGATAATAAAACATACGGGCACGCTCCACTTCATGATAAAAAGAGGCATTTATTACACTCATAGGGAGCTTGACTGGCTTATAAACGAGTATGAAAAGGGCAACAAATTTTATGTTTATACCGGAATTGCCCCTTCAGGCAGCATGACGATAGGTCATTTGATACCGTTCATTCTGACGCAATGGCTGCAGGAAAAATTCGGCGTCGAGGTATACATACAGATACCTGATGAGGAAAAGTTCCTTGCGAAAAAGGATCCGTCATTCACGCTCGAGAAAGGCCATGAATTGGCGTATGACGACGCATTGAACATAATCGCGCTAGGGTTTGATCCGAAGAAGACAAAGATATTTCTTGATACCGAATACGCCGGAAAGCTTTACAAAGAAGCTGTGAAAGTGGCAAAGCACATAACCTTTTCGACCGTAAAAGACGCATTCGGCTTAGGCAATGATTCGAATATAGGATGGATATTTTATACAAGCATGCAGGCTGTTCCCGCATTTCTTAAATCCGCAGAAGAAGGCAGAAACATTCCGTGCCTCATCCCTCTTGCGATAGACCAGGACGTGCATTTCAGGCTGGCGAGGGACGTCATCGAAAAGCTTGGGTATTACAAGCCCGCAATAATGCATGCAAAATTCCTTCCCGGACTTGACGGCTCTTCAAAGATGTCCGCAAGCAATCCCCTTAATACAATATACCTGAACGATTCACCCGAAGCGGTTGCAAAGAAAATCGGGAGGGCACTCACAGGGCAGCAACCGACCGCCGAACTCCAGAGAAAATACGGCGGGGACCCGGAGAAATGCGTTGTTTGCCAGTACTACAGGTATCTCTTTGAACCGGATGACAAAAAACTCGAGGAGATATTCGAAGCCGAAAGGAACGGAACAATGCTGGCCGGAACGCACAAGGCGGAATTGACTGCGGCGATTAACAGGTTTTTGGAGGATCTCAGAAAAAAGAAGGAAGCGGCGAAACTGATAATCGATGAATTTATAGTCAAAGGATAATAGAATGGATAAAGACACTGAATTAAACGAGTTCGGTATCAACGCGGCAAAATCCGGCGGGATATTCCTATCTTCAAACGTGATAAGCTCGATTTTGATACTCGCAATGTCTGTATTCGTTGCCAGATACCTGCAGCCCGCGGATTTCGGTCTGTATACCATAGTCGTTGCGTTCTCGACTTTCCTGAGCATGGGCGGGAATTTCGGGATAGGGACCGCGTTCAGGAAATATATACCTGAAAATAAAAAGAGCGATGTGCTGGGCAACATGATAGCCAGCGGCTACCTGATATCCATTGCCATATCCGCCACGATAACGATTATCGCCATAGCGATCAGCCCGTATATAGCGGCCACACTTTACAGAAATGCGGCGCTTACGCTACCGCTGATAATTGCATCGATTACATTCCTCCTTTCGGTCATGTTGAATCTCAACATAGCCGCACTGGTTGCCCTGAAAAAAAGCAAAAAAACAGCATATTCCATAATAGGGTATTCCTCAATGGAGATGGTCGCCGCGATTGTTCTTGTATACCTTGGATTCGGAGTGCTAGGCGCCATAGCAGGAATTGCAATCGGAACATTTATAGGGTTGCTCGTATCATTTGCAAGCCTATTCGAAGATCTTGAGTTAAAGACCTTTAAGGCTACAAAAAAGATGATAGGCAAGCTTACAAGTTTCTCCATCCCCGTTGTTATATCGTATGTATTCCAAAATGGCATTATCAACTTCGGGATACTTTTTTTGGGGATATACGCATCTTCGTTCGTGCTCGGGAATTTCGGTGCGGCGTTCAGGCTCGGCAGATTTATAGAAGTGCTCCTTGCGTCAAGCACGATAGTGCTTCTCCCCACATTCGCCGAAGCCATAACAAACGGTTTTTCTAAGGATATAGGTTTGATATACAACAAGAGCGTGTACTACACGTTCCTTCTAATCCTTCCGATAGTCGCGTACATCTCGGCGACTTCGGTGCAGATCTCGAAGCTGTTCTTTACCAGCTCGTATATCCTAACGCCATTCTACCTCTCTTTCATAGTCATAGGAAGCACAATAAACATTGTAGGCACATACGCCGGGATTTTGCTGCTCGGGTACGGAAAGGCAAAGGATTTCATGAAATACCAATTGATAGGGATTATTGTGGAGATCTTGCTGCTGGCTTACCTTGTGCCTCAGCATACCGCACTGGGATTGCTGGTAGCGATATTCGCGATAGGACCGGTATTAATGGGTGTCCTATACACTATCGTATTGAGAAAGGATTTGTCGATAAGAATCGAATACGGAAGGATAGGAAAACTTGTCATTGCGGCAGTCATTTCCGGTTTCATAATACTCGAAGCCGGGGGGTACATCAACAGTGCGGTTTTCTCGCTGCTGAAGAGTTCCTACCTCGCATTGATTGCGGTAATCGTAGCTAATATAATAATAATGGCATTCTTGTATCCGCTGTTCGCGGCGGTGCTCGGTGCGGTAAGGGATAGAGACCTTAAATTCATAAAAGGGGTTAGCGGCAGGATAAAGATAACAGAAAAACCCATCAACCTCATAATCAGGTATACCAAACTCTTTATCAGGTAACTATTTATCAGGTAAATGAAAAGGCTGCAAATATTAGAAAAGCTTAATAAAATTTTCACTTAAACTATACCAGTATACGCAAAGTATGCCACTGCCATATTGATGCCTCGGTAGCTCAGTGGTAGAGCACCTGTCTTGTAAACTTCTTGGAAAGAAGTCTAATCAAGAAGAGTAAGAAAACAGGGGGTCGAGGGTTCAATTCCCTTTCGAGGCTGATTAGGGTAATGGGGGCAGATAATCCATACGTGGTACTTTGAATCCGTGTATGGTATTTGTTTGATTGCGAGTATCGTATTTTGTTACGTTTAACTCTTATTTTTTTACGTTTAACTCTATATGGCAGGATTGCTTCAGAGGCAGTTCACTCAAGACCGCATACAATGGCATCATCACAAAATGAAATTTTTCTTGCTGATCGTTCAAGCGTATCTGTGCCTCTTAAAAAATTCCTTAAGCCTGTCAAAACCCACCCTTGTCACTATCTGCGTTCCTGTTATCGTGACAATCGCAGGTATCGGATTTAATGTCAACAGGCTTGTCGCTATTCCCCCTGCGATTAAAATTCCCGCGGTCTTGGAAGTCAACAGTTCGACAACTTTTCTCTTTGTGCTTAGTTTCAATTTTGTTTCTGCATCTATCTCCGTGATACATAATCCGTTTTTGAACGTTCTTATTTTTCTGTCTTCCTCACTTGCCAGAATGCACACGACTTCGGGAACCAATTTGGTCGTGCCGATAGAAAAGGCGTGGCGTTTTCCATGTCCTGCAAAATTCTTTGAATAAATCAGGGTGGCGCCCACATTCAGCAACTCGCCATGCTTGTTTATTATCATAGCTCCGTCAAGTCCCGCAAGTTTTTTTATTATTACCCTGTCATCTTTGTTAAGAACCGACAGCTTTTTCCCTTTGCTTTTGTATATCTCTTCGTGACGCTTATAATACTGTTTTGATGGTTTTGCGGTTTCAATGGCAAAAAGGCACCCTTCTGCCTGCCCGTAACTAAGATCGATACATTTTTCTATTATAGAGTCAATTGTGCTTTCTTTTTTCATAAGACATCCTTTTTATGCTAATATTATTTATACTATTTATATGCAACGGCAAAGAATATAAGTTTTTAGTGCAGTTTCGTCAATAGCTGAATGACAAAACAACAAAATGAGCAATTGTTATATTCAAAAAAAGTTGCTGAAATTTATTTTGCATGTGGGCTTTGTTTTCATTTGGAATGGTTAAGTATATAAATAATGTCGACAAATTCATCAAAAAATATATGACATTCTGATTACCTTCATTACTGATTGCGGGATACAATTGTTGAATGCGGCAGCCTTTCATAATCTTTGTTGTCAAAGGCTTATCAACACCCCTGCGGACACGATAATAAACAAGCCTAGCAGCTGCAACTTGTTGAATCTGTCTTTAAAAACGATATAAGCAAAAATGCCAATCAATGCTGGCGTAATCGCAAGAAAAATGCTGCCCAAAACCAAATTGTTTAATTTGTCGACCAAAACAAAGAAGATATTTCCCATACCGTCAAAAACGGCCGCGACAAAAAGTATCGGAATAATTTTTTTCTTTGCCGAGATTTTTTTTGGATTGGGTTGGCGTGATTTCATTTTGGTTATAAAATTAACTAGGAATATCAAGCTGAATACGAACGCGATAACTCTAACCAGGGTAATGGTCGAAATAGGGTTTGCGCTCGTTGTGGTTATCACTATCGTTATTATAAACCAGTAAATGCCCCATGAAATGTTTGCGAACGCCGCATAGCCGAATTGTTTGTTTATTTTTAGTTTTTCATTGGTGATTATGAAGATTGAGCCGACAATCAAAAATATGATTGCTATTATCTTCATGAACTCCAGCTGTTCACGTAATATGAGTATTCCAAATAAGATTAGCATTATGCTTTGAATCTGCGAAAGCGCAAAGGTATTCGTTGCTTGTTCGGTTTTAAGGGTCTTGAAATTCAGAATGTAACCGATAAGAAAAAAGATACTCGAAACTGTTATCAGCGCAAAAAGATTATAATTCAAGATAAGATTCTGAATGGGCAATTGGCCTAGAACCATTAATATAACCATCGGTATGAATCCGAATCCTACAGCAAGGGCCGTTATTGTATAATATCCAAAATACTGGGAGCAGTATTTGTAAATAATGTCGCTAATGAAAAATGACAGCATCGGTATTAACGCCAGAATCAAAATGTCCATAATTGTTTCCTTTAGCGAAAGTATAATAATATCGCAGGAATTTTTTGCCTGCATAAAAAAATTAACGGTTGCCACAACCAAAAATTGTTTTCACTCGCTGCGCAGGGCGACTATAGGATCTACGTTTGAAGCCTTCCATGCCGGGTATAATGTTGAGAGCACGCTTACCACTACTGACAGAAGAATTGCAAATCCTATTATCGCAGGGCTTATTATGGGTTCAAGAGAGAGCGAAGACGGACTTGATGCTGAGATGCCGGAACTTCCGCCAAATCCCCTACTGAATCCTCTTGGATGTATGCCACTTGATGCGGCAGGATGCGATGCTGCAGAGCCCTGGCTGAGCGCGGAACCGCTCATCAGTGCCGGAAGGGCATATGCTCCCGCAATCCCAACAGCGGAACCTATTACTCCTCCTGTAAACCCTATTATTACCGCTTCGATGAGGAACAGGGACAAGACATTTTTCTTGCTGAATCCCAAGGATTTCAGTATTCCTATCTCGTGCACTCTCTCAGCGACAGACACAAGCATTATGCTTAATATGCTTATCCCGGCTACCAACAGGGATATCCCCGCTATTGACCCTAAAAGAACGCTCAGCGAACCTGTTATGGAAGAGACAGTGGATGAAATTGCCTGCACGGACATGATAGTTGCGCTGCTTCCGTATATGTTTGTGAGAAGAGTGACCAAAGCGGCTGTCGAGCCTGTGTTGGTCGCTTTTACAAGAATCATGTTATATGTCTGGGTGCCCTGAAAACTTTCCGCTGCTTGCAATGGTATGAATATGGTGGTGTCAGGGGTCACGAAAAATGACGTACCATATGGATTGAGTATTCCTACAGGTATTACTGTCATAGTCTTTGTTTTTGAGCCTGAATGCTCTATAAGGTATACCGGCTCGTTTAGCGTAGCTGCCGTTGCAGTAGAAGAAGGGTATGCAATATCGTAACCGAGTACTGCTACGGGCAGATTTCCTTCCGATTCATTGTAAGTGGTTCCGCTGTTGAAGTTCAGACTGCCCAATACGCTTTCCAGATTCTGCACGTCTACCCCAATGACGGTTGCGGTTGTCTGCTGGCCTAAAGTGGAAGAGATATTGGCGCTGAACCTCTCCATCGGGATTACGGAACTCACGTTCGGAAGCGATTCGATACTCGCTATCTGTGCGATTGTAAAACCGCCGCCATGCGGGATTATGTACATCGAAGTGGGGCCTATGCTTGAAAGAGAGCTTGTTATGCTTGATGAGATTCCTGTAACAAGCGAAATCAGTGCGACTATTGCCGCAATGCCTATCATGATGCTAAGGATTGTGAGGGTCGTCCTTAGCTTGCGCTGCGATATTCCCTTCAATCCGAGCCAAAACAATTCGCCTAATTTCATACCTTAGCCTTGCTTTTACTTATTTTTTTGCGCTTCCTTCTTGCAAAGTAAATCCCTGCCGCTATCACGATAATAATTATTGCCAGAATTATCAGGAACCATGGAGTGGAATTTTTATAGTATCTTCCTGCTGCACCCGGCGTGTAATTTAATGAAGAGGAACCTATGCTGACATTATAATAAAGGGTTACATTTCCCTTTTGGTTGAGGTTGTTAAGATATGTTATCACTACAGGAATAACATATTTGCCTGATTTTGTGGATGGCGAAGTGATGAAGCTTATCGTATAGGGAGTTGGAGTGTCTACCGCCATGTCCCCTATGAATGTGGTGTTGCTGCCAATTACCGAAAACCCTTTTGGAAGCAGGGGCGTTGCGGCCACAGAATTTACATTGCCGCTGCCGGTATTCTCCAATGTGGAGGTTAATGAAAATATGCTTCCTGATACCGGGGAAGACGGGAGAGTAGTATAGGACACGTCTGTTATATTTATTTTTACAGGAAGAAGGAAATTAAGTGACCTGGAACTACTCTGCTCCCGCCCCCCAGTGATGTATGATAAAGAAGCGCTAATGGAAGCGACATTGGAAGACGAGGTTGCAACGTAAAAGGTAACTGGAAAACTGACATTTTTCCCTGGATTTATTACAGGTGCATAATATACGCCGTCAGTTTCAAGAATGCTTAAGGGAGAGCTGGGAGAAAGCGATAGCGTAACATTATACAAAGGGCTTCCTCCATTATTCCATACGGACATGTTCACTGTTTCAGTACTGCTTGTAAACATTTTGTCAGTAGACGCCGATATTGAAACATCCGAGCTTGCGCTAGGCGCGGTATACGCACCCAATGATGTCTGCACAGACATATTGTATCCGTACGGATTGATATAACTTGTTTGAAAATCAAAAGTTACGGGCTGGCCTGAAGTGCTTGGAGGCACATACACTGAAAACGTCAGGTTTTTAGAATTCCCTGCGTCTAATTTAGAAATTATTTGAGGTTGCGACAAAATACTAATTCCCGAAGATGCAGATAATCGCGTATTTACGTCACTTAAATCTCCAGTGCCGGTATTCCTTACGTTGAGGGTTATATTATCCGTTTCTCCTGTCGGAATTGAGAGATTATGCAATGAATAGGTAAGATTGGCTGTTCCTTTAAAGGGTATATTAATCTGTACTTCTTGCGTTCCGTTTATGGTTGTGTTTGGATAATACCATGATAAGAAAAGCGGATACGATAATGATACATTGGGGCCTGATGAGATATTATTTGCCATGTTCAAATAGAATACCATATTAAATGATTGATATAGCTGCACGGATGACACAAAAGCCGAAGGCTGCGACGTGCCGTCAAATCCCGTAATCCCGCTATATCCTGCGGAAAGGGTGCCAACAACACTCTGCAAGTTACTGCAGCCTCCAAAATAATATTCTAATGTTACGGTAAGCGGAACGTCCTTCATTCCTGGTCCGGCTGAAATATGCGAAGTCGATATGTTATTGTTGCGGGAAGTCAAATTCCCCCATTGGACATTTAGTACCTTGAAGTTAGTTATTGACGAAGTGCACAAATTGCCTGAAGAGCTTCCGAGTCCCGCGGCAATGCTATTTCCTGACAGGCTCAGGAACAACAGTATGCTAATTGCAAATGTGGTAGCGATTATACTTTTATTTTGCATGTTTATCCCATTTTTTTGATTAAGCGTTTTTTCTTTTTTTTGATTCAATACCCTTTTTAATTTTTTAATTGATACTTTCTAAGATTTATTTCCCCTTTTTATTCAATTTAATGTCTTTTTCCAAAATTCCGTCGCGCAGAAATATGCTTCTTTGGGAATACGCTGCGATTTCCTGCTCGTGCGTAACCAGCACTATTGTAGTGCCGAATTCTTCTCTTAATTTTGAAAGCAATCTCATTACCGAATCTGATGAAGCTGAATCCAAATTCCCCGTAGGTTCATCGGCGAGCAGTATCGCCGGATTATTGACCAGCGCCCTTGCTATCGAGACTCTTTGTTGCTGACCTCCGCT
>JAJZVQ010000046.1 GCA_021845575.1 Microcaldota archaeon
TAATGGCGATAAGAAAAGCAGGAAAATTGGTATTCATAGATATACTGGATCAAAGTGGTAAGATTCAAGGATATTTTGATTATAACATAATACAAGAAAGATTCGAGAACCTTAAAACGTTTAATATGGGGGACATAATAGGGATAACGGGCAATGTGTTTAAGACAAATCCAGGCGAAATAAGCATAAATGCAAATCAGTTCACACTTCTCGCAAAAGCATTAAAGGTGTTGCCCAATAAGTGGAAGGGCGTACAGGATACGGAATTGAGGTATAGGAGGCGTTATCTCGATCTTATAATGAACAATGATACTAGGACCACCTTGGCTAACAGGTCTAACATCATAAAATTGATCAGAGGTTATTTAGATAATATAGGATTTATAGAATTTGAAACCCCCACAATCCAGCCCCTATACGGAGGGGCAGATGCAGAGCCTTTCAGAACTTTTGTAAATACGCTAAACGAGGAAGATTATTTAAGAATATCAAATGAGCTTTACCTTAAAAGGCTGCTTATAGGCGGATTTGAAAAAATATACGAAGTATACAAGGCATTTAGAAATGAGGATATTGACACAACGCACAGCCCGGAGTTTACCATGCTGGAGGCTTATCAGGCGTATGTGGATTATGAAGAAATGATGAGGATTGCAGAAAACATGCTTGAATCAGTAACCCTTTCAATGTTTAATTCCACCACCATAAAATTCCAGGAAAAAGAAATTAGCATGAAAGCTCCATTCAAAAGGATTAAGTATGTTGACAGCATCAACGAAGTGCTCGGGTTGGATATTCTTTCATTGAGCGAAGACGAGTTATTTTCTGTTGCGGAGAAAAATGGAATAAGATTCGACAAGGGAAAGCGTTTCAGGGCGCACGCATACGACAAGTTGTTCGAAACATTAGTACAGCCCAAGCTCAACCAGCCTACATTCGCAACAGATTTCCCTAAAGAAACATCCCCCTTAACAAGGCCAAAAAGAGGCGACAGCAGGCTTGTAGAAAGGTTCGAATTGTATATATCCGGGATGGAGATAGCGAACGCCTATTCCGAACTCAACAATCCGATAATACAGAAAAGAAATTTCGAAGAGGAAGAGAAAAAAGCGAAAATAGGGGACAAGGAAGCAGAGCCATTGGATATGGACTTCATTGAAGCTATGGAATACGGGATGCCGCCCGCCGGAGGCATAGGGATAGGTATTGACAGGTTAGTCATGATACTAACAGGCCATGCATCGATAAAGGAAGTAATCGCATTTCCGATGGAAAAGAGAGAAAGAAAGGAAAAAACGCAAGAAAAAAAAGACGCAATCCAGAAAATCTAAAAACCATTCTCATCGCATAAAGAATAAATCCGCCATCAAATTATTATTTCTCGTGGCAAATAAAAATAGAAAACCCGAAGTTTGTAAAGAAGTCGGTATGCGATTGGGCGGGGGCATAAATGCACCGATAAATATACTTGAAAGAGATAGGGCAGGACTTGCCCGAACTGACGCTCAGGTAGATAATTGCAGATACGCTTCGACAGGGAACGCAAGCAGTATCAAGGAACTGAGGGCATACCCTGCAATCACAGGGAAGCCCGCACGGTGGCAAGATGAGGTTACCTCTATGGGAAGTTCCCTTCCATAATAAATAGTTCGCCGCAATAGATAGTCATTTAGTATACTAATTTATTTAAATGTAATTATAGTTGAAGTAAGGGTTTGTTATATATCAATTTGAATGAAATGCCCAACGGTAATTATAAATAATCTAATAAGTAAATTGCAAATAATTTAAAAACAACAAAAAGAACAGTGATGAAATGGACAACAAAAAGATTTTGAAAAAATTGAAAGATAACAACACGAAAATAAAAAGCATCTGTGAAGATGGAGAGTTGGTAGAAATATGTTATATACACAATGAGGATAAACATACCTATATAATGACTGCTAACGAATTTGGCGAGTTATTGAGGG
Organism: Microcaldota archaeon; assembly: GCA_021845575.1. Lineage (GTDB taxonomy): Archaea > Micrarchaeota > Micrarchaeia > Micrarchaeales > Micrarchaeaceae > JAJZVQ01. The sequence goes on from JAJZVQ010000046.1 coordinate 1,974, forward strand.
AAGGGTAATTTTCCAGGATGTTTTCTTTGATTATAAGTTTCTTTTTAACTCTTCTATACACTTATTTTTAATTTTAGATAATCTTTTTGCTTCTTGATAATTTTTTGCATTTTTAAACATTTTGATTGCCAGATTCAGGTACCCTGCTTTTTCAAAATGATCCCCCGCTTCTTCAAAATATCTTTTTGCTGCGCCATACTTATTAAATTTTGAATTTAGTATTGTTTCTGCAGTATGCATGCAATCAAACCCCATACTGATTTCAATATACTCTTTTCCTTTAATATACTGATTTTTATTTCCAGTGATTCCTGCATATTCGCTCTCCAGCGCTTTTATTAATTTATCTTGTTCTATTTTTCTTTGAGTCGGAGTTACATCCATTATTTTTTTGTGTTTTAACAAAAAATCACCTTTTCATATAATCTATTATCAGATATTTAAAAGTATTTATCGCTCGGCGCCTAATTCAGGACAATGCACCCGCATCGTGATAACCTATTTATATTTTAAAATTGTTATTATACTCCTAATAATAAATTAAGTGAGAAAATGGAAATAATAAAAGGAGACCTGCCGAATAAAAAAGATAATTTTAGCGTAGAGATTTCGCGCCATGATTTATTGAATAATAAAGAGGCAGTAATAGCACGGAGGAAGATAGAATATGTTCCCACAAGTGTATCATTTGAGTTTATAGGCAAGGAGGTAGCACATGAAACCAAAAAAGGAATAATGGCTTGCGATGACACTGTCATCGTGAAAGTGGAAGAAAATGGCCAAA
>JAJZVQ010000047.1 GCA_021845575.1 Microcaldota archaeon
CCTAAATACTCACAATGTTATCCAAACAATAATTAAACAACCAAAAAATTGTATAAAAGGCTTAAATAACTTATTGCTACATTAATCGAAATGGAGAAGAATGATGAGATGGAAGATGACGAAACTGCAGAAAAAAATAATAGGTTGAGACTTTACGGAACGGAAAAGCAAACAAATGAGTTAGTCAGTATAATCAAAGCTAAATATTCATTAGACGATGTTAATAATTACGCCAGTTACAAAAGTGAGCTTCTGCCCAACGCGATTTTGATTTCTGGCGAGCCTGGAACGGGCAAGACTACTCTTTTAAAATATATAAATGTATTATTTGGTGATAAAGTCAGAGTCGTAGATCTTTTTAAAGAACTTGAATCTAAGATAGAAGAGGAATATTTCGGGGTAAACCAAAATGCTTATTTTAACGAAGTAAAATATCCAAAATCGCATATTGAGGATAATAAGGATACTATCTATTTATTAGATAATTTTAATTTTGTGTATAATTATTTTTTTGACCCGTATACTCTCATGCCTCAGGATAAAAAAATATTGGATTATTTACAGGACATTATAAAACCGGAATCTAATAATCTTTTGATATCTACAATAGAAGACAGTTCTAAGATAAATACCCTTTTCAAAAATATATTTGACAATGAAATTAAATTGCCACTTCCAAATTTTGAGGCAAGATTGTCTATATTAAAAAGGTACTTAGAAAATGTGAGTATCAGGCAGGAAGATTTAATCAAAATATCTGGGATTATTGAGGGGTACAATGGGGCTGAAATTATAAAATTAGCTAAGATAACTTACCAAAAGTCAATAAAAGAAAATAAGTATAATTTGACTTATAACGATTTTTTTGCAGGAATAGAGAATATAAAACCTGTTGTAAAGAAAAAAAATGAGAGTTCGTGGGAGTATTTAGGAGGCATGCAGGATATAATTGACAGAATCAGAAAAAAGATAATATTCCCAATTAAATACCATGAAATTTATGAAAAGGAAAATGTAAAACCGGCAAAAGGAATTCTGCTTTACGGACCTCCTGGCGTAGGAAAGACCACAATCGCAAAAAATCTTGCTAATGAAGCAGGGTTTAATTTTTTTAGCTTTTCTGCATCGGATATACACACTATGTGGCATGGCGAAGACTTGAGGAAAATAAAAGAGCAGTTTAAAAAGGCGAAGGAAAATGCACCAGCTATATTATTCATCGACGAATTTGAATCTTTGGCCGCCAAAAGGGATAATGATGCAAATAGCAAGATATTTACTCCGATTGTAGACGAATTTTTGCGGCAGATGGACGGAATCGAAGAATTGAAGGGGGTTGTTGTAGTTGCGGCTACCAACATGAAAGAATTGTTGGACCCTGCAATTATAAGGGATGGCAGGTTTGATGAAAGAATAATGGTGCCTCCTCCTAATTTGGAGGGCAGAAAGGAAATTTTTAGTATATATTTGAAAAAATTAAACCTAGATACCAAAATAAAAAATAGGGAAGAAATGTTGGATTATTTGTCTAGCAAAACTGAAGGGTTTACGGGCGCGAATATTGAAAAACTATGCAATCAAGTCGCCGAAGAATTGATTTATAAAAAAATCGCTAGGTTGGAAAGAGAAGGCACACTAAAAATTGGAACGGACAAGGAGACAATAGAAACCATATTCGAAAGGATTCTGTCAAAAAACAAAGAACAAGAAACTGAACGAAAAGAGATAGGTTTTATCAAAAGGGGGTATTTGCATGACATCGATGAAAAAAAGAAAATAAAAGTTTGATAAAATAATTTCTTTGTGTATGTTTGGGTTGTTTCTGCTATTTTCGTTGATTTTCCAGGTATCTTAATACCGTATCTACGTACGCCGATTCTGACCAAATAAGATCTTCGATAACTTTTTTGTTGTTTTTGACATAAAATTCATCCGGATCATTTTGACTTGCAGGATTAACTATCTCCTGTTCTGGAATTTTTTCTCCGTGCATCAGATATTTTTTGGTTATATAATCAATGATCTGCTTTGCTTTTTCAGGTGAATTATTGTTAATATACCAATTTGCGGCTTCTAACCCTAATAATGGCCATCTGCCACCATAAAAATAGGTATCGCCTTTAAACCGTATAGGCAATGAATTATTGTTGAACAACTCGTCTTCAATCCTTTTCATTGTATTTTTTTGGATTTCTTCCGTAATGCATGGTGGATTGAATCTTGTAAACACAAAAAGTTCTTCGCTGTCAACCTCTTGTATGGGCCCATTCTTAAAATTACCATCTTCTCTGAATATGTCTTTTGCCTTATATAAAGTATTATTTCTGATGAAATGATCTTTTAAAAATTTATCAACATTACTCATATACTCCAATACTTTTTTCTCGTTTACGCTGTTTATTTCGTTATTATTGAAAAAATTTATTTTTTTCAAACTTGATTCTATCTTATTCTTGTTTTCTTCATCGAAACATTCTAATATGCTATTTGAATTTAAAATCCTCTTCAACTCACTTAAACTTTCAATTGCATCTTCCTTTAAATCATTTTTAAAATATTTTACAATTTCTAACGCACTGCCCATTCCTGCGTATATCGCTGCAACATCATATACATGAATTTGGTGAGTATCCATTTCCCATGCATTTGAACAGGGTGCAATATAAATCTTGTTCATATATTCTATCATTTTAGGGAGTAATTTTGATATTTTGTGCAAAGAGTCTTCTAAATTTTTGTCGGCCCCGAAAT
>JAJZVQ010000014.1 GCA_021845575.1 Microcaldota archaeon
CAGAACGCTGGGCTTTATGGGGGCGGAGTCTCAGGAACATATGGGGGATATGGAGGAATAAGTACATTAATATCTGGTTATGGTTCAGGAGGAGCGGGAGGATATGTTCCAGACAATCCAGGAACTCCTAATGGGGTAAACGGCGAAAACGGAATAGTAATATTGAACGATTAATAAATTCAGAAAAAGAACTGCGAATTAAAAACAATTTATTGAACATACAACTTTTAGATAATTCTGCACTGGCAAAATCGGTGTTGTTTTGAATAAGAAGGCTGTTTTCGTTACTCGAAGCATATATACCAAACTAAAACTCATTGCAGGATTCTTGACCGCGGTGTTTCAGAATACAACATAAATAATTATAGTTTTATAATTTAAAACATAAATTATCAAGTGAAATCATGGATTTGGGAGAAGGACTAAGACAGGCAATAGCAAGAATCAAAAACGCAACTATAATAGACGCAAAGACGATAAGGGAGTTTAACAAGGAGCTGCAAAAAGCATTATTGAGCGCGGACGTAGATGTCAAGCTTGTCCTTAAATTCACAAAAGAGATAGAGGACAAAGCGCTGAAAAGCAATCCCCCTGAAGGAATCGCGCCAAGGGATTACATTACAAACTTGGTGTATGAAGCCTTAGTCGAACTTATGGGAAGCACTTTTACTCCTGAATTAAAACCGAAGAAAATATTGCTGATGGGGCTCTATGGTTCCGGAAAAACCACCACTGCAGCGAAACTTGCAAAATTCTACCAGGACAGGGGCTTAAGTTCTGTCCTTGTATGCTGTGATGTTTCGAGACCGGCTGCTTACGAACAGTTGGAAACGCTTTCAAAGCAGGCAAACGTGGCGTTTTTTGGCATTAAAGGTGAAAAGGATCCTGCAAAGATTATCAAAGAGGCAGCGCAAAAATACAAAGACAGAAAAGTGCTGATATGCGATACAAGCGGAAGAAGCGCGCTTGATGCTGTCTTGATAGACGAATTGAAAAGAGTCGCCAAGGCATTCGCCCCTGACGAGAGAATCCTCGTTATTGGAGCGGATATAGGCCAGGTAGCTGGCGCACAGGCGAAAGAATTTTCCAACGCGGTAGACATCAGCGGAGTGATAGTGACTAGGATGGACGGGAGCGCGAGGGGAGGCGGTGCGCTCAGCGCTGCGCATGCCGCCAACACTAAGATCATGTTTATTGGAACGGGCGAAAAGCTGGGCAACATAGAAGCTTACGATTCAGGAAAGTTCATAGGTAGGCTACTCGGAATTCCGGATATCATATCTCTTGTGGATACCGTACAGCAAGCCATAAAAGAAGCAGGCCTTGAAGAAGGTGAAATGCAGTTCGACGAGCTCAATTTCGAGAGCTTTTATGCGCAGCTTAAGGCTATGGGAAAAATGGGCCCTTTGAAAAACCTTTTGGGAATGGTGGGAGTCATGGATGTTCCAAAGGACATGGTTGAGCAAAGCGAGGATAAACTTAAGAGTTATAAGGTAATAATAGGATCAATGACAAGGGATGAAAGGAAAAATGAAAAATTATTGCACAATCCGTCAAGGATATCTAGAATAGCTAAGGGAAGCGGCAAGACCGAAAAGGACATACATCAGCTTATAACGGACTTTAACAAAATGAAAAAGATGTTCAACATGATGAAGAATGACAGAGGAATGATGAAAAAATTCGGGAAGTTCATGAAATAATGGGTCAAGATAGTATAATGAACATTGCCAAGACCTCTGAATACATGACTGAAATCCCGATGGACTTGGATAGTATTCTTCAACAATGATATGGAAAATGTGAAATTAATGGAAAAAGTCAAAAGCAGGGAATAAAAGAAGATAAAAAAAGAATTAGAAGATAAAAATAAAATCAGAAAAAAATAAAAAACAAAAAAGAAACGATAACAACCGTTCCTTTAACTTACTCAATTATTTCTTTCCTTTCTTTGCTTTTCCTTTTGGTTTTGCTTTTTTTGCTGCCATTTTTGTCACATTTTTATTTAATGTTTTAAATACTTACTGATAATATATTTAAAATTATTTATTTACTTTAATAATACAGATACAAGAAGTTTATTTTATTATATTAATGTTTAGATAAATAAAAATTTTATATTTAAATAAAAGATAATTATGGATGAAACAAAAAATATTGAAAACAGGCTTGAGGAGCTTAACAAGGAATACGCAAAAACAAAATACAACAAGGCAACGGACAAGGCACTTGGCGAATTGCTTTCGAAGATTGCGAAGACCAAGAAAGAGATAATAGAATCCAGAAAAAAGAAAAAGGGGAGCGGATTCTTTGTTAAGAAAATCGGGGATGCGACAGTATCACTGGTTGGCTTCCCCAGCGCAGGAAAATCCTCGCTGCTCAACAGGATTGCTAATGCAAAATCAAAGGTTGCCGCATATTCATTTACCACGACAACATTGATTCCTGGCATGCTTATATACAACGATGCCCACATACAGGTATTTGATTTACCGGGAATAATAGAGAACGCACATGCCGGGGCGGGGGGAGGTAGGACGGTTATCGCGGCGGCTAAGGATTCTGATTTAATCCTGACAATCATAGATGCGACTGCCCCGAACCAGATAGACCAAATAATGAATGAATTCAAAAACCTTAGCATATTTGTAAATAAACGCATGCCGGATGTGCGCATACTCGATGCTGAAAGCGGGCTGAAAATAGAGGTAAACAAATCAAGACTCAACAACAAGTCGGTGACTGAGATATTCCACAGTTTCGGAGTATACAATTCAACGGTAATGATAAACGAGGATATAAGCGAAGATGAACTTATAGCCATAGTTGCTGGTAAAGCTAGATATAAAAAAGTGGTAGGCGTATTAAACAAGGTTGATCTGGTCAAAAATTATCAGGACATTGTGGAGGGCATATCCAAAAAATATAATATGGAGGTAATCCCGGTAAGCGTTTTGACCGACTTCAACATAAACAAATTGATTGAAGAGATATACAGAAATTTGGATATAATCACAGTTTACTTGAAACCGAGAATGGATGCAAAAAATATAACGCCTTTGGTAATCAAGAAAGATGCCACAGTCGGAGATGCCGCAAGGAAACTGCATACTGAAATAGTTGACGAACTTAAATGCGCATATGTCGAGGGACCTAGCGCAAAATTCAAAAACCAGAAGATGGGGGCAAACCATGTATTAAAAAACGGGGATATAATAACATTTATAAAAAGTCGGTGAATAATGTATAAATAAGGTGAAAAGATGGCGATTAAATACTGGGAATTTGAGGATGCGGCGCTGCGGGAAAAATTAAAGAGCCCTAATGTCAAGGAAATCGCGAAAATATTCTTTGAGAATGAAACCGAAGCGTATAGGTTCGGCTATCTGCTTCTGGAGGTGAAGAGGAAAAAGGGGCTTAAGCTGAGCGATGTATCTGAATTGCCTGTTGCGACCACAAAAAGGTATCTTGATTTTGCGGTTCAGGTTGGGTTACTAAAACATGAGAATAACGTGTATGTGTTTACCGACAGGTATACCAAGCCTTTTAGGAATATTTCAGTTTATATAAAGGAATGGATGGAGAGGGATGTGGATGAGGATTTGAGCATTGAATTCGCAAATGCGAAAACAGGGAAACAGGAAAAAAGGGGTGGGAGGAAAGCAAAAATGGCAATAAAGGATGAATAGATATGATATCGGAAACCGCAAAAAAGATACTTAAGGAAGGAAGAATAAGAGTAAAGGTAAAGAGAGCCGGAATGCTCCAATTCCAGGTATTTGAAGTAAAAAGAATAAAGATAGGGAATTCTTATTTCGCTGAGTTGTTTGTTGACAGGTTGATAAATCTGGACGAATTGACAAGGATTGCCAATGAATTTGGGTTGCCTGTCGAAGCGGAGAATGGTAGGGCATTTCCAAAAGGCAAGGGGGCAAATGATTTTATCGGGCTGTAGTGTCTTCAGGTATTTGTAAGGTTCATAATTCCTGTTGTGTTATAGGAATAGTTACCGAGATTGTAATTTATGCTTAAATTATATGAATTGATTGGAAGGATTATTTCTGGAATATTTTGACACGATATCGAAACATTTGCGTACGAATTCGGAGCGATTGTTTTATTTATGGTCTGGTTTTTCCTTAATCCTGGCACAAAACAGGAAAGATAATTTATCCTTATGCTTTGGTTTAGTAGATTAAACAGTTTTACCGACGCAGTGTTGTTTGAGGTATACGAGGTTGTTACATTGCATGCCAGTGCGGTTGTATGGATATTGCATGAATTTTGATATGGGCCGTACCAAAGAAGAGGCCTTTCGCTCAGGTTTAATCTACTTAGCAGATTTGCGCTGTTATATGCGGCGTTTTGCAGTTCTGACGTGTTTACTATGGAATAGACATTCAGGATGTAATTTCCTGCCAATTCTTCTGAATCTACCACCCCATAATTGCCAGTATAGTTATAGGATGGCTTGAGGTATACCGAGCATACGTTGCTGTTATTTGACACTACTCCGTAGCAGATGTTTTTGCCGGAACGGGTGATTTCTGTTTTATTTATAGAAGAAAAAAACACTCCGTATTTATTTTGGAATTCATTTACAGAATAGATGCTTTTGTTGTTTGCACCAAAAATATTTCCAAGATACGTAGTGGTTGAATTGGGGTTGTTTGCAAACACAAATTCTTGCATGTATCTCGAGAGGTTTCCTTGCGGCTGGGAATAATTTGACATTGAATTTTCTTTCAAGCTGATGCAATTATTGTTGTTTGTGGAATTATAAAGCAATATGCTGGTAAATCCGGATTTGGAGGATACGCAAATCGATGTCAGGTTATTCAGCATGAATGCGGTTGTCCCGTTGAAGCTCAGTTTTTTAAGGTTGAAACTTTCTATTATGCTGTCTACGAATGAAGGATTTACAGTCCCTTGCAAAAATATTGCTTGTGCCTGCGCTCCGCTATTGTATTTTGCGTATGCACCATATGAATATTGAATGGTTCCCGTCGAATCGATGAGAATCTTGCCTAGCACGTTTTTGTTTATCGGCATCATGGAATCAAAAATGCCTATTTTATAATAATTGTTGAGTTCGGCGATAACTGGGAGCGAATCCCCTGTCAATGAAAAGTTATATGATGATACGACTGTTCCGTTGGGCAATTGCGAAAAAGGATTTGTAATGCTGGCATTTCTCACATTTATACTGACGGATTGTGTGGATGTTCTAGGATTTAGAGCAAGCACGTTTGCAGGATCTGCGACAACCTTGAAGTTGTGTATTCCTGTAGTTTTATAGGTATAATTTACCTTTATAGGCGCAGTTTCGCCGGTAGGTATTGACACATTGTACATATGCAAAGGCCTGTCATTTAAGTAAAATCCCACTAAAAGATCATTAATGGGTTTTTTTCCAGTATTATTTACCAGGATAAGGAATCTCGTAGTATTGAAAGGGTATAAATCGCTCGTATTTGTATAATACATCTTTATACTCAGGCTATAGCTCTGATTTGCGTTTATCACATTTGATAAGATTATGTATGATGCCGCAATTATCGCTATTGCGATTATGCCATAAACCAGCATGTTTCTTTTCATATTATCCCTTTTCCATTATTTAGTTTTGAGCTCCTTTAATGCAAGAATTATTTTTTCCTTTATAGGTTTGGTTATTTCATCAAAATAGTTGTTGATCCAGACCGTTTCATCGTATCGGTCACCTATGTCATTAGATATGGAATACCTGCCCTTTATATTTTTTACAATATGTGATTTCTTTAATTGCAATAGGTGGTAGCGAAGCGTTTTTTCATTTATCGGACCCCATACCTTTTCTATATACTCCGATAGGTCAATTACTGTCGGGTCTTTTTTTGCAGTAAACTGAAAATGCAGAATTCCATCAAGAACGGATATTGCAGATAATCTTGATTCTCCTGGATTTATTACCCCTAAAGACAGGGCAAGCCACCTAACAAGAGAACGGCGCGTCTCCGATACCTCTTTTGACAGCGACATATCCCTAAAAGTGACTTCGCTTTCTATGAATTTTGATTCGTTAATAACCATAGATACATATTTATGGAATTAAGGTTTTTATTTATTTGCAGCATCTTTATTTATAAGCGTACCTATTGGGTGTTCTTATGGCAGTAAATCTTGACGTGATATTTAAACCAGAAAAATTGAAAATGAATGCAAAGAACGAGGCTTTTCTCGTATTGAAATTTACAAATGCGGACAATGAGAGGATATTCTGGTGTGAGACCGACGTATCGGTAAAACATCCGCTGTCGCTTGCTTTTGATAAGGAACTGGAGCTTGGAAGAACAAGAGTCGGCATATTAAAGCCGAATAAAATCGCAGAAAAAAAGGTAAGGATTTATACTAGACCGAACAATTATCCGGGCACTTACTCGTTGAACATCACGGCCTATATATACGACGAGGAAGGAGTCATATCTGAAAGGCTTGAAAGGAAAGCGGAAGTGGAATGTATTGAAATTTGCGAGTAGTCGGCTTCGGAATGAGTATATTTTTGTACGGTTTTGAAGATATACAAATAATTTTATAGTTATTCTTCTTTATATTACTGTGATTGAATGAAGCTTGATGCAGGAAAAGAAGCACCGAAAGTCGTTAATGCGGTGATAGAGATACCTATGTTTTCAAATATAAAGTATGAGTTTGATGAGGAACACGAAGCGCTAAAGGTCGACAGGGTTTTGTATACCTCGATGGTTTATCCGTTTAATTACGGATTCATCCCCGGAACATGGGGAGAAGACAACGACCCGCTTGACATACTGGTGATAAGCAACCAGCCTTTCGTATCAGGAAGTTACATTAAAGTGAAACCGATAGGAATTGCGCATATGGAAGACGAGGAAGGAAAGGACTCTAAGATAATGGCGGTTCCGGTGGAAAAGGTGGATCCTAATTTTTCAGGAATAAATGACATAATGGACTTGAACGAGGAGATTAAGAAAAAAATAATTCATTTTTTTGGTCATTACAAGGAGCTTGAACCAGGAAAATGGGTAAAGATAACGGATTTTGGAAATTCCGAAGAAGCGCAGTCAGTGATAAATGCGGCGGTAAAAAGGGCGAAGAGCAATAAATGAGGTGAATTGTATGGAACAGAAAAACAAGTTTGCAAGCGGTTTTAAAACGTTGTTCTCTCCGGGCAAAGAATCATCAAGGAAGATCGATCTTGTAAGCGCGATGAAGATGTATTATTCGGTTGCTGCTTTTGGGTTTGTGGTTGCAGTGCTGGTTTCGGTATTGGTACATTATTACGGAGGGGGATTGGGTATATTCCATTCTTCTTTATATAATTTGAGTAGCATCCTGCCAGGCATCCCATACCTTCATGCAGTGCTTTATATAATAATGATGGCGGTTTTATTCTTTTTGCTTATACCTATCGGATTATTTATCAATGCGGCGATATACCACGCCGTGGGAAAATTCTTCCTAAAGGCTTGGAATGGGGGTTATGAAAAGACGTTTGTTGCGGTGGTATTCGGCGAAATGCCTGCCTTGTTTTTATTCTGGCTGATGCTGCTGCCGTTCGTTAAGCTCTTCGCGGTTGCGTTGATATGCGTATGGGAATTTGTCATATTGACGATTGCACTTGCATCGCAGCATAAAGTGGACAGGGTAAAAAGCTTTGCGGCTTTGCTGGCAACCCTCTTTATCATTGTCGCAATTGCACTTTTGGTAATAGGGGTGGCGGTCGGGAGCTTTTATCCTTATCCTGTTCAATAAGTGAATGTAGATGAGAGCGGCAGACGCGACAACGCTATTCAGGACATTGCTGATCGCTGTAGTAGTATATCTTATACTGATAAAATTCGATCCTATTCTGACTGTATTGATATTTGTGATTGCGACTCTGCTTGACGGGATTGACGGCTATCTTGCGGTATGGCAGGAGAGTAAGGGAAAGGTAACTTTATCAATGTACATAAAATCGTTCAGAGACAAAAGATTGAAGAAAACTGTAAAATCCTACAAAGAAAACATATCAAAGCATGCAAAATTCGGCCCCAGAATGGACATCGCAGGAGACAGGTTCGCAGAATATGCGATGTGGATTGTTTTCACCTATACCGGAATAATCCCCATTGCGATACTGCTCGCGGTAGTCCTAAGGCATAGTTTTGCCGATGCGTTTATGGGAAACAAGGGAACATCGTCAAAAATGAAATCAAAATTTACAAGAATTGTATATACATCAAATTTGAGCAGGGCAGGAATAAACATAGCGAAGATAGTCACGTTCTCGTACCTGATTCTTATGTATGTTGCAGCCTATCCTGCAATTTGGGGCTATGCGTTAACAGGTATACTGTTCACTTTCATTATGCTTAGGGGGAGCGCAGAAATTTACGAAAATATTAAATAATTGTTCGGAGATAGTTACTTGTTTACATGGGCGAAAGGAGAAATGTAGGAATAACCGAATCGCTGTTACCTGGTTTTAATTCGATAACTGAAAAAAAGATTTTTGCTGCGTTTGTAGCTGAGGTTTTGCTCAGCTTTATCATAATGTTCTCGATTTTAGATTATACAAGCGTGCTTTCCTCAATTGCAGGTGTAATTTCACTTCTTGCAGTAGTTGTAATCGCAGTGCTGATTGTACAGCCTTTCATAACATATACTGTAATAAGTGCATACTACAAAAAGATCAAGAAAAAAAAGTCAAGGCAATTGCCAGAAGTATACCTTAAGCTTATTTCGGTCATGATTCTGCAAATCATCATAGTTGCGGCTCCTCTTCTGGCGATATTTAGCGGAATGTGGGTATTTTTTACTTTGTACGGGAATACGCTTTTGAGCGGATTTGGCGGAGGATTATTTACTATTTTTGTAATTGCTTTAGGGATAGTATTGAGCGTATTCCTAGAAATAAAGCTTATCTTTTCATTTCAGGAATTAATAATAAAGAATAAGGGAGTGTGGGATTCTATTAGGTATTCATACAGAGGCACCAAGAACAAATTCTGGAAATTGGTTTGGTTTGCATTTATCTTTGGAATTTTGGCGGTTATTGTAAATACTGCTATAAACTATGTCTTCGGGTATAATGGCAGTCAAGCGCCGACAATCTTGGTTTACGCTTCAATATTCATTGAATCCGTTATCGATTCGTACATCAGCATTTCCTTGCTGGTTGGGATAACTGATTATTTCATTAAAGCTTTGAATTGACATTCGCTTTGCGAATTGGTAATTACATGATAGAAAATTTAAACAAGCCTTTTAGCGATAACGAAAACCTTTCTGTACTCAATAAATACGTCAGAGAATGGTTTGTTGCTAATTTTGGAGAGCTTACGCCTCCGCAGAAATTCACATTTAAGTTGATACATGAGAGGGAAAGCGTATTGGTTACCGCGCCTACGGGTTCGGGAAAGACTATGTCTGGTTTTCTTTCTGTCATAAGCGCACTTTTTGATTATTCCATCAAAGGAAAACTTGAAGACGGCGTTTACTGCATTTATGTGTCGCCTCTTCGTTCGCTTAACAACGATATATACAGAAATCTTTTGAAGCCCCTCGATGAAATTTACGATATGATTATAAAGGATAAAGGATTGGACATAATAAAAAGCAATATAAAAAAGGTAAGTGTAGGGGTGAGGACTGGAGACACGACGCAGCAGGAAAGGAGAAAGCAGCTTTTGAAGCCGCCCAATATACTTATAACAACACCCGAAAGCCTCGCGATAATGATCAATTCAAAGAAATTTGTGGAACACCTGAAAAGTTGCGAATTCATAATAATAGATGAAATACACGAGCTCGCAAGCAATAAAAGGGGCGTACATCTCTCTCTTACAGTGGAGAGGCTGACAGAGATTATCGGCAGGAATGTTGCCAGGATAGGGTTGGGCGCGACCATACACCCGATCGAAGAGGCGGCGAAGTTTCTTGTAGGGTATGAAAATGGTGAGCCGCGAAACTGCAAAATTGTCGATGCGACATGGAGCAAGAAGCTCGAAGTCGTGGCAATGAGCCCGGTAAACGACCTGATTTATGTGGAAAACGCGAAGATTGAAGATGAACTTTACAAGCAAATCGATGCGGTGATAAAAAGCAACAGGGCCACGCTGATATTTACAAATACGAGAAGCGGAACCGAGAGGGTCATATTCAACCTCAAGAAAAGATTTGGATACGGGGAGGATATAGCGGCGCACCATAGCTCGCTTTCCAGAGAGGCAAGAATGGATGTCGAGGAGCTTCTTAAAAAGGGTTCGCTGAAGTGCGCAGTAACCTCTACAAGCCTCGAGCTTGGAGTGGACATAGGTTCAATAGACAATGTCGTACAGCTTGGTTCCCCTAAAAGCGTGACAAGGGCGATACAGAGGATAGGCAGAGCCGGGCATTCCTACAAAGCCATAGCAAAGGGCGAGGTGATGGCATTGGACAGGGACGATCTTGTCGAATGCAGCGTAATGCTTGATGCCGCGATGAAAAGGCACCTCGATTCATTTGAGATACCTAAGAATTCGCTTGATGTGCTTGCGCAGCATATCGTGGGGATGGCGATCACCGACAACTGGGATGTCGATAAAGCGTATAAATTAGTCACGAAGGCGTATCCGTATTCCACGCTGGACAGAAATGATTTCATGTCGTTGCTGGATTACTTGGCAGGCAATTATGTGGGATTGGAAAGCAGAAATGTGTATAGCAAAATAGTCTATAACAAGGAGGAAAACAAATTCGGAAAAAGGGGTGGGCTTTCGCAATTGATATATATGCTTAATTTGGGCACGATTCCTGATGAAGTCACTATTGGCGTGTTTACGACAAAGAACAAATGGATAGGCAACATCGAGGAAGAATTCCTTACAAAATTGAAACCAGGGGATATCTTCGCACTTGGAGGCAGGCTCTATGAATTCCAATACGCAAAAGAGATGAAATGCTATGTTGTTGAAGCAAAGAGCAACACGCCGACTATACCTCCTTGGTTTTCCGAGCAGCTGCCGCTGAGCTATGAACTTGCTAATGAAATAGGCAAGTTTAGGGGCAGTTTTTCGGAGATAGTAGAAAGAAATATGCGGAAAGCTGCAGACAAACTTATTCCTGATGAGGTTAGAAAGTTTTTGGATAAGCTCCCGATGGATGAAAATGCAAAGATAGCAACATATGGATATTTTTATGAACAGCTGGTATTTGCGGGCGCAGTACCGAACGAAAAATTGATTCTTATAGAGAATACTATAGATATAGAGGAGCAGGTTGTTAAAAAGGGCAAAATCATGAGCAAGCATTTTATCATATTCCATTCCCTGTTTGGGAGGAGGATAAACGACGCCCTTTCTAGGGCGTTTGCAATAGAGCTGAGCGAGAGACTTGACAGTGAAGTGGGCATACTTGTAAGCGATAATGGTTTTGTTTTGAATGTGGCGGATTTGGAAATATCGAAAAGCGAGATAGACAGAATGATAAAGGACGTTTCCGGCATGGACATAACAGCTATGTTGAAACAGAATATAAGGAGGACGGAATTGATGAAAAGGAGATTCAGGCATGTCGCATCTAGGGGATTCATGATATTGAGGAATTACAAGGGCTTCAAAGTAGGGGTTGGAAAACAGCAAATCAACTCGCAACTACTTCTTAATTCGGTCGAAGAAATAGACCAAAACTTCCCGTTGCTGAAAGAGACTTATAGGGAAATATTCTATGATTTAATGGATTTGGAAAGGGCACAAAAGATATTATCTGAAATAAAAGAGGGAAAAATAAAATACAAGATAATAAAGACAGACGTGCCTTCTCCTTTCTCCCACAAGATGATAACATTTGGGTATGCTGATGTGATGATGATGGACAGCAAACATCTTTACCTTCAAAGACTGCACAAATCGGTTATGGAAAGAATAAAATAAGATGTGGACATGTTTATAAATAAAAACATAGAACTTATAGACGGCACGGCTATGGCTTATATCAATGACATATCTGCGGTGGTGATATCCGACATGCATTTGGGATATGAAGGGACAATGGCAAAATCCGGAATATTTATGCCGCAGGTCAATTTAAAACAAATTATCAAGAATCTTGATGCAGCAATGGAAAAAAGAAAGGTGGAGTTCTTGATCATTGACGGTGATATAAAGAATGAATTTGCAGGCGTCGGAGAAGCCGAATTTGACGAGCTTTACAAATTCGCGGAATTCGCAAAGGACAAAAAAATGCGCCTTGTCTTGATAAAAGGGAATCATGATAATTTTGTGGAAAGATACAAGGAACAGTTCAAATTTGACATACACAGGCAAGAAGCGAAAATAGGAAATTATCTTTTTTTCCATGGCGAGGATATGCCTCAAAAACTTGAAAGCGCAAAAACATTGATTATGGGGCATGAGCATCCTGCAATATCCATTTACAGCGATGTTGGAAAAGAAGAAAGATTAAGATGCTTTTTATACGGAAAATACAAAAGAAAAAATCTTCTTGTGCTTCCGGCAATAAGCTATTTTTCCAATGGCACCCCTGTAAATACCATACCCAAAGGAAAATTGTTATCCCCGATATTCAAACACGTAAATATAGATGAAATGCATGCGATTGCGATAGGGTATGGTTCTACGATGGATTTTGGAAAAATCAAGGAACTGAAAAAGCTCGCAAAAAACAATCTACATTATCAAAAAATCACGTAGCATTGTAATTTACTTTGAAGATTTTTGTGTCTGAATTGGCATAGACAAGCGAGAGGGTCACGTTTTTGTTGTTGTATTCGCATTCTATGTTATTGCATAATGTTGTCAGCTTGAAGAAGTTGCTGTCTGGAAGCTTCGGACCTAGCAGATCAACGCTGTTTATGTTTAATGATTGGTTGTTTACTTGAGAGTAACTTATGAACAGGGTCAAATTCACATTGCCGGTAGTATTTGTAAAAGAATAAACCCCGTTGTTTGAATCGTAAAAAAGCACACTGTCAAGCGGAAGGGGACTGGCGCCGTTATAGCTCTCATAGGCTGCCACTTCCCTGCTTCCGTTAACATTTGTTTTTACAATCAGCGCAGCGCTGAAAGGACTGCCTTTGAACTGGAATACACTCTCCCTGTTTGTTGAATTATATGAGGTATTCCCCAAAGACAAAGGGTCAATCCCATATGCTGAGATGTTTGTAATCAGTCCTTCTATTGCGATGCCCGAGATTTCATCGAACCAATAATTTCTTACAAGAAGGTAATCTGGTCTTATCTTATACAAATAATTAGTATCGACAGAGTCATTGAAAAGGAATTGCGCAAACGGAGTTATTCTCGAGTTGATTTCTCCCCCGACGCTGTCGGTATAACTTCTTCTATTTCCGAATCCTTCCACAACGCTCCCGTCTGGCCACATTGTCAGCACTGTGGAATTTGCTGGAGTATTGTTTTTCAACCATAATGTGGCATTCAGGAAGGCAGGATTTATCCCGTCTGCTTGATAATCTGTTTGTGATTGCGCATATGCGGTATACGCTATTATTAGTATCATGATAAGTGCAACTGCAATATATACGTACAGCATGTCAAAATTTTTGATCTTTATGTTTCCTTTGAAAAATATCTTTCCTATGCTATACACTGCATAAGCTGCAAATATTGCAATAGGTACTGCAACAATCGAGTTATACCTAACTGCTCCGGCCTGAAGCCATGAAGTAATAACCAAATAGGCGAGTATGCCTAAAAACCCGTAGTTGTTATTAACACTAACGTCGCTGAATTCCCTTTTTTTCGAAATAAGTATAAAGGCCAATATCCCTATAGGTGCAAGGAAGAGTTGCATGCTGAAACTTATCCAAAGAAAGGTAAATGTCGGAGGTTGTAGCTCTTCTGTGGTGATTCCTATGGCATTGTTTGCGATGATGCCTCCTCCTCCTGTAAAGAGCAGGTTTAGATAATTTCCAAGAACTACAACAAGGATAATTATTATAATAAACATTAATGAAATCAGGAATTTGGCTCTTGTAGCCGCATCGCGATTTATTCTGCTGAAAAATGAGACCTTATTCTCCAATATAAGGTAGCCCAAAACACTGCCTGCTAAGATGGGAATGAAGAAAACAAAGAAATTGATTCCTGAAAGCAGTATGGTATATGGTATTATGTCAATATACTCGAATAATTTTTCTATTCCGAAAATTAGAAGGAGGAGCAAGGAAAGAAAAATCGCGTTCTTTAGCAGTTCCCCCTTGCCTTTTATAAATCCGTATATGATAAAGAAAATAATTGCAAGCATATACACTGCGATTGTGAATGGTGAGCCTGTCCACACGCCAGTACCTATTCCAAGAATGACTGCGCCCAACGTCATGAATACATATTTTCTTTTTGATTCCAAATCCAATCCTTTTAATATTAGGATTAACGCGACTATCAGAAATATAGTTATGAATCCATCTCCCCTATAAACCAATGCAGATGTCCTCGCAGCGTCTCCGCTTGAAAAGGCGACCATGGTCAGTGCAAGCAGTCCTAAAACGTTGCTTTTTGCAAGATATTTCACTAAGAAAAATGCGCCTATCATGTCAAAAATTCCAAATAGCATGGGTATGTTCCTTTGGACCGTGTACACGCTTACTCCAAAATATCTAAGGAAAAAATATGGGACTAAAGTGACATAATAAATCCCTTTTGATTCGGCGGTAGGGTTAGGTGTTGGAAATCCCGAATATATTGAATAATGAGGGATTATGAAGCTCTTTGCCGCTTGTGTAAGTATTGAATAGTAATAGAATGCGTCTGGTTCAAAGAATCCTGTAAACTTAAGCATCGTGGCTCTTAGGTAAACTCCTATTATTATGACTATTACTGCTACCGAAACAAGGAATATCTTATTTTTTGCGAGTTTTTCCATGGCTTCTTTCGTTTTCCCGTTATGCTGCGAAAGATTCATTTTCTCTTCTTTGAGTTTTTCGAGTCTATCCTTTAATCTGTTTATTTCATTTTCGGTAAGCTCGTTTTCTTGCATATTTTTCACTATTCTTTCGTTATTGGAAGGCTTGACAGGTTCTATTTTGAATCTTCCGCTATACAAATAAGGATACAATAAAATAAGCATTAAACATTTTTATTAATTTCGTATTTTATGGAATGAAACTCATTGATGTAATGCTGAAAAGCATGGCATTAACCTTAATATACCTTTGTTTTTATAAAAATAATGATTATAACAAAAGGTCTGTCAATGAAAAATGCTTCACATAAGAAACTCCAGAGCGCGATGGAGTACCTGATGACATACGGATGGGCAATACTGATTATCGCTGTTGTCATCGGAGTTCTTTATGCAATGGGAATTTTCAACGGTTCGGGGCTTCTTGGAAGTTTCTGCACTGCGCAGACAGGGTATTTCTGCGCTAATCCTATATTATCTACAAACTCTCCAACGCTGAACGTCACAATCGGTCAGGATACGAGACTTGAATGGCCCGCATGGAAGATATTCGCCGTAAGGGGAACTGCATTTAACGCAAGCAGTCCGAACATCACCGGTTCTGGTGCATTCTACAATGGGGAAAAGCAGATAGTGGCAATCCCATTAAACAGCATTCTTGGAAACTACATTCCTATCGGAACTCCTTTTTCAGGGTCATTATGGG
>JAJZVQ010000002.1 GCA_021845575.1 Microcaldota archaeon
ATCTATAATTAATATTATTTATAAGTAAAGAAATTAATAATCGGAGATTAATGCCATTTTAATGACTCAGATAAATGAAATAATTTCTGAAAATTAAATACAAATACTACAATTTTGTCCCAGAGCCGCCGTAAAAGATAATGCTAAATATTTGATTGGAAAGTAGTATAAGTTGTGGGATTATGGAAAGAACGTGTGATCAGGATGCGGCGAAAAATATTGGTGCTGAAAAGGAATATCCGCTCGCTGCAAAAGCTATGATGTCTTTCAGAAAGGCAGGGCAGATTCTAAAGGGAGGTAAAAGGCATAAATTCATCATGCATGATATAAAGGAATTGGTCACCGAATTATCAGAGGGGTTGAAATCGGACAAATTGGCAGTTTCGGATGTTGTCGATATAATATCAAATTTTCCGAATGATGCAACCAATAGAGAAAGGGTTAAAAGCGGAGTTTACGATTTGAAGGTAAAATCGATTGTTAAGATACTAAAGGATTACAAAACCTTTAGGACAGAAAAAATAGATGCTGCATGGATGTTATATAAACTTACTGAATTTGAATCGACATATGAATCATTTAAAACTGGTTTGATAATCCAGATGAAACATCCTGAAGTGGAGGATACTTATTTTAATTTGACACTTGAAATAGAGAAGGCAAAAAAAAGGTCAATTATGCGATTTTACTGAGAGCGATATACCTCTGCCGATTAGAGTTCATTGTATTTTTTGTTTGAGCCTTTTGCCTTGTCCAGAGGGTACTTCTGGCTGTTTTTCTTCATTTTTTCCCTGAGTTCGTGCGCAAGATCGATTTTGTATTTCTGCGCAAACCTTAATACAAAATACAGAACGTCAGAAAGTTCCTCGTTCACTTCCTTTCTTTTCTTTTCATCGGCAAGAATTTCATCCGCTTCGTTATCCGATTTGAAACGAAAATGGTCTATTAATTCCGCCGATTCTGTAATCATGCCTATGGAGAGTTCTTTTGCGCTGTGATATTTGCCCCAATCCCTTTCATCGCAGAATTCCTTTATTTCATCCTTGAGTTCCTGAATTGTCGTGCGGTCATCATCCATTTGTTCGCCTTTTTAAGTGGGCCTGAGGAGAGTTGAACTCCTTTCTCCAGCGTGTAAAGCTTATGCGCGGTTATCCGCTTGGCATCGTACCGATGGACCACAGGCCCTTTTTAGCGTTTTGCGTTCTTTCTGCAAAATTCATTAATCCTATTTAAAGAGTAATCTAATATTTCTTTCGGTGGCAAAGAGACTATTCTGAAATGATCCGGGTCGCCGAAACCCGAACCCCTTGTAAGCTGTATGTACTCTTCTTTGAGCACTCTGCTGACAAATTCCTTGTCGTTCTTGATTTTCAAATCCTTTATATGCAGCCTCGGAAAGATATAATACGCCCCATTAGGCTCTACGACATCGATATATTCGTTTTCCTTCAGTATCTTCATCGAATGATTGACGCGTTTTTCTATTTCCTTTACCATATAAGTTATGGCTTTTTTGTGCTCCTGCGTGTTCCTCATCGCCTCTGCGAACGCGTATTGCGAGGGCGTATTGACGCTGAGCCGTATTCTCGCAAAATCCGTAAATTTTTGTTTTAATTTGGTTGACAGGTCGTCATCCTCGGGTATTATCGCCATTCCGAGCCTGAACCCGGTAGAATCATAATTCTTTGAGGCGCCGTTTAGGATTATGTGGGGAACTCCTTTTGCAAGATTGCTTATGCTTGTGAATTTTGCGTTGTTATACACTATTTCATCATAAATTTCGTCGCTTATCAATAATATATTATTTTCGTTTGCGATGTCCACTATCTCCTCAAGAATTTCTTTTCTTAATACTGTGCCTGTTGGGTTATTAGGGTTTGTTATGAGCAGATACTTTACCTTTTTTATCTTTCCGCTTTCTTTTAATTCTTTTATTGATTTGTTGAGGTGCGACAATTCTATGTTCCAGTTATCTTTTTCATAATAGCTTTCGAATATCGGGGTTCCGCCTGAAAGTTGCAATTTTGGAAGGTATTGGGCATAATACGGCTTAAACAGGATCGCCCTGTCGCCCGGATTTATTAATGTATCGTTTATAAAGGAAAGCGCTTCCGATACGCCGATTGTGACTACTATGTCCTGTTCTTTTATGTGAAGCCCGTAAAGGCTTTTGTATCTCTGCATTATCGCGGCTTTTATTTCCTTGTTGCCCGTTGCATCGGAGTATTGGGTTTTCCCTTCTTTCAACGCTTTAACGTACGAGTCTATGATGTATTTTGGAGTTGGGAAATACACCGCTGGATCGCCCCTATTCAACTTGATTACCTTTTTTCCCCTTCTTTCAAGTTCAGCTGCGACTACATCTTCCTCCAATATCGGATTTACCGCATATCCGCTTCTCTTTGAAAGTATCATTTGACAACCTTTATTTTCTTTATTTATATATTTTTTTATTTATCAGTCAATTCCGCTTCTTCTATTATATATTTTCCGACACCGCCTTTCCATTCCTTCCGGAATTTTTTTACCTTTATTCTTTTCTTGAAAAGAGGCGCGTCAAGCACGAAGGTTTCTGCTTCTCCTCCTTCAAATGTCAGGTTTATCTTATACTTCATATTTAGATTTATTAGCCTTTCTATCAACTCGCTTGTTATTTGTACTCCAAGGAAACTTTCATCAAACCCTTCCGCGGATACCTGTGTTATAATCGCATTGAAATCCGAGGCTATCTCTTGCAGCTCGGTCACGGGCTCGATATGCCACAACGGCGAAACGTGCGCTATGGCCAATTTGTTGCAGATGTCGTCTATACGTTTTTTCTGGTACATGCTTGCAGTGGCTCCTGTAATTATCTCCGTTACGTTATTTTTTGTTATTATTTTCTCCAAATCGTCCAGTTCCCTTTCCTTTTCTCCTTTCGTGTGCGCGAATATCTGTTTGATGCCGAGTGCGGCAGCCTGAAGCTTTGTGAATTCGATGTTTGGTTTGTGGAACATATAGCTGTATTCGTTCCTTGAATCCATTGTTATAAGAAGGTCTACATCTTTGCCGTTTTTTACATACTTGTGAATGGCGAGCGTAGAATCCTTTCCTCCACTAAATAAACATGCAATCATTTTATCACGCTGCTTGGGCAGATATCCTGCAGCACGCATCTTTCGCAATATTTTTTTCTTGCTGTGCAGGCATCCCTGCCGAGTGCGATGAATAGGTGTGTGGCATTGTTCCAATCCTCTTTTTTTATAAGCTTCATTAATTGCCTTTCTATCAGAACAGGATTCTTTGTTTCTACCATCCTAAGCCTATTCGAGACGGTTATGCAATGTGTATCTATTGCCATTCCTTCATTTATATTATATGCATTGGAAAGCACTACATTCGCTGTTTTCCTGCCGACTCCGCTGAGCTTTGTCAATTCTTCCATGCGCATTGGAACTTTATCATCGAACTTACGATGCAGCTCTTTTGCGGTCTTTATTATATTTTTAGTCTTATTCCTATATAATCCTATGCTCTTTGTGTACTTATACAATTCTGCTGGTTTCATCACTGAAAAATCCTTTATCCTTCTGTATTTTTTAAAAAGCACCTTCGTGACTTTGTTTACCTGTTTGTCCTTGGCTTGCGCAGACAGTATTGTCGCTACAAGGAGTTCCCACGGATCTGAAAAATTGAGTGAGGTCTTCATATCTCTTTGGTATCTTTTCTTCAGCCTTTTCAATACCTCGCAGGCATATTTCGGATTTTTATACTGTAAATTCTTTTTTTCTGACAAATAAACGCCATCGATTGTGTTTATGCATTTTGCATCTGCAATATACCGCACAATATAATGATAAAAAGGCATAAATAAATTAAATTGTATCCTTTAATATGCAGATTGATTCGGGCTTTATAGAGAGCGTATTTTCATACGCTTATTCCTCCGTGTCTAATTATATGAATAATACGGCGGCTTATGCTGTCTCTTTGGTAATCGCATTTATCGTGTTTGCAATACTTCTCAGTTTGCTGGTCGTGCTGTTTGTTTACCTTTTCGGCTGGGGGGAAAGAAAAATAATGGCAAGAATCCAGTCAAGACATGGCCCCACATATGTTGGAAAATTCGGCATACTGCAGAATATGGCGGATGTGGTGAAACTGCTTTCAAAAGAGCACATAATTCCGGACCAGTCGGACAAACCCCTTTTTCAGATGGTGCTTCCGATAATTTACGCTCTTTTTATGATGATCTTGGCTTTTATTCCGTTCACGGGCGGCTTTGTGGGGATTGGAAGCACGATAAGCCTGCTTGTTATTTTCGCGCTTCTTTCCTTTTCGCCGTTGTTGCTGTTTCTGGCGGGATGGACGAGCGGAAACAAATTTGGTTCTATAAGCGCCCAGAGGTCCGTAATGGTAATGGTGAGCTATGAAATACCTATGCTTCTTGTTGTTGTGGCAGTCGCCATGCTGGCGCACAGTTTCAGCCTTATAAACATAGTCAACGCACAAGGGACCCTCTGGTTTGCCATATTGATGCCAATCGGATTTATTGTGTTTTTTATCACTATGCTCGCGGAGCTTGAAAGGCCGCCATTCGATGTCAGGGAAGCGGACAACGAACTTATCGCAGGCTGGCTTACTGACGTGAGCGCACCTTATTACAGCCTTGCCTTGTTTCTCGATTACACCAGAATGTTTGTGGGCACTTTGCTAATATCGATATTATTTTTGGGTGGGTGGGGTGGCCCTTCATTTTTGCCCGCCTTTGCCTGGATTTTTATAAAGGTAATCGCATTGAGCGTATTCATCATAATAATAAGGGCTACTACTGTCAGAATGAAAATTGACAGAATATTGAGGACAGGTTGGACATATATGATTGCGCTGTCGGTATTAAATTTGATTGCGACATTTTTGATTTTTGCCAAGTGAGTAATTTTATATAAGTTATTGGTTATATTAATGTGATGAGATGATTATGGAAAAGCCCGTCGGAAAATCGATAAAGGCGATGTTTGAAAAGCCGTTTACGCTTGAATACCCCGAAAAGAGGGAGAGGCTTACTGATAATTATAGGGGAATCCACAAGCTTGACATGAAAACCTGCATAAGCTGCGGTGCTTGCGCAAGAATCTGCCCAAACCAAACAATAACCATGGTTGACACTGAGACAGAAAAAGGGGTAAAGAAAATGCCCCTGGTCAACCTTGAAAGGTGCCTGTTCTGTGCATTTTGCGAGGAAGTGTGCCCTACTAAATGCCTGGTACTCACAAAAAGTTATGATTATGAGAGATACGACAGAAGGGAGTATGCGCTAAGACCCGAGGATTTGAAGTGAATGCATGATTATAGCAATTGTTATACTGATAATGGCTTTGGAGATTGCCGCCGCAATAATGGTATTCGCATTGAAGGATATAATGCATTCCGCTCTCGCACTTTCCGTGCTTTTTTTTGGAAACTCTCTTGCATTTCTTTTCCTTTCGCAGCCCGTGCTCGCAATAATACAACTGCTTGTGATGGTAGGGGGCATAAGCACGTATATATTCATAGGGGTTTCTTCAGTTTCCTATTCTAATTTTAGGCATACGAGGTATGCGGCGCTTGCGGCATTGGCAACGCTGATCTTTTTCCTGATCTCTTTTCCGTTGCTTATCCGACCAACAAATAACTTGTTTTACGGTACTGCAATGAACGAAAGTATTTTAAAAAGCGATTATGTTAGCAGCTTTGCCGTTTCTCCGCCAAATTACATGACGGCAAATATCCCCTTCTTCTATCTTTTGTCTGTGCTTCTTTTCGGCGTTGCGCTTGCCTCTATAGTCATGATTAAAAAATTGGGTGAAGATAAATGATAGAATACTTTATGCTTTTGAGTATTGCCTTGTTTGCGATAGGAATAAGCGGAATTGCGGTAAGCAGGCATTTTTTGATAATGGTTTTCTCTATCGAGATAATGATTATCGCGAGCTCGCTTTTTGCACTTTCGGTATTCTCGGGATTCCTGTATTACGGAAATATCGTGCTTCTGCTCGTGTTCTTTTGGAGCATAGCGGCAGTAGATATAATCGCCGCAATGGTGTTCTACAGATACCTTGTAAGAACAAAAATGAGCCTTGATGTTACAAAACTTTCAGAGTATAAAGATTGATAATATGTTTGCGTTATTTGCTGTTTTGCCCGTTCTGATTTCTTCGCTGTTGATACTCGCTATAAGGAAAAACCGGGCGGCGAAATACATAGCTTTGGCTGGCAGCATAATCTCCCTTGCG
Source organism: Microcaldota archaeon (assembly GCA_021845575.1). Lineage (GTDB taxonomy): Archaea > Micrarchaeota > Micrarchaeia > Micrarchaeales > Micrarchaeaceae > JAJZVQ01. Next base: position 6,255 of record JAJZVQ010000002.1, read on the forward strand.
TTTGCGGTGATTGTTTTCTTGACACCATCCGCCCAATATTCGGTGGACTGGTTTTCGGCATCAAATCTCGTGTTTCATATAACTATTGTGACCTATGCCCTGAATAAAATCCTCCTGCTCCTGGTAGCTGCAATAACTCCATTAATTTTTACATATTCTATCGGTTTTATGGATGTGCAAAGGGAGCAGAGCAGGTTTTATACCGAGATCGGCATATTCGCGGCGGCGATGATGCTTTTTGCGATATCAGGAAATCTTATAACAATGTTTATAGCCTGGGAGGTGCTGGGCATTACGAGTTATCTCCTTATAGGTTTTTGGTATAATAAACAGAAACCCCCATTGGCAGCAAGAAAGTCTATAACCACTATCATAATAGGGGACATATTCTTCTTGATGGCCATAGTCGTAATACTCTCTGCTTACGGCACCACAAATATCGCATCGCTCATATCTACGGCGCAAAACAGCCATATTCAGCTGCCGCTTGATGCTTCCCTTATCTTCATACTGGTTGCAGTGTTTACCAAATCTGCGCAATTCCCGTTCCATGAATGGCTTTCAGATGCAATGGAGGGCCCTACGCCCGTTTCCGCATTCCTGCATTCTTCTACTATGGTAAAGGCGGGAGTATTTCTGGTAATGGTGCTGCTGCCATTGTACGCAATGGCGAATTTGGAATGGATATTGCTGGTTATAGGGATTGCCAGTGCGACAGTGGCGATAATGAACGCGCTTTCGGAACACCACATCAAAAAAATTCTGGCTTATTCCACCATAGAGGATTTGTCGTTGATGTTGATAGCTTTGGGGTTGAATAACCTTCTTGCAGCCCTTCTGCTTTTCATAGTCCAGACTTTTTATAAAGCCCTTTTGTTTATGGGCGCGGGTTACGTGATGAAAGCCAATGACGGAGAAGAGGATATATTCAAGGTATACAATATAAAGAAAAATAAAATGTTGTTTGCAACCGTGGTGATAGGCGTATTGTCGCTTGCGGGCGTGGCTCCTTTTGGAGGTTTCTTTGCAAAGGCTTCGCTTGATTCTTCTGCAACAGACATATATGTTTATGCGGCTCTGCTTGCATTTGACTTGCTGTCGAGCATGTATATATTTAGATGGCTGATTGTGCCTTCAGGCAAATCCGATAAAAACATGCAGTATAAAGCGCCGAGAAGCATGGCAATCCCTATGGCAATACTTGCCGCATTTACCGCCATTAGCGGAATTTCGTTTTTTGCGCTGGGCATGAATTCTGCACAGCCGTTAAACATCCTTGATATGGTTATAGAAAGCGGTTTAGTCATTTCAGGATTTATAATATCGTATCTGTTTTATGCAAAGGGCTTATTGCCTAACGTATCCTTATACTCCCTAAAATACAGAATCATGCACAACAGCTTCTTCTTGAATATCTTTTATTATAAAATTGCAGGATTTTTCGAGGAATTGGGGGAACAGTTCGATTTATTCGATCATTCGGTTAATAGACTGTTCAACATGTGCGGCGGAACCTTGGTGCGCTCTGGAAATTTTATTAGAAAGGTTGAAAACGGGAATGTGAATGTTTACGCGGTGATTTTCGTGTTCGGAATCGTCGCATTACTGGCGGTATTTGAGATTGTTGCGGTGCTATGATGTTTCCGATATTCTTGGCGTTGTTTGGCTTGCTTGTTGCGGCGCTTGCGGCAGGCATTGCTTTTAGAGAATTTACTAAAAAGATAGCCATCGTAGCATCTGGTTTTGTATTGGCTGCGATGACTGCTGTCATGTTAATCATGTTCTTTCTTCACATATCCATCTCGCAGAACTATATGTATATACCTCAATTAAATATGGGCCTCTCTTTCAGCATCAATCCTATATCCATCGTCCTTTTAATGATGTCCAGCATAGTGATATTTGTATCTGCTTTGATATCGAAGGATGGCGGGGCTTCGCTGCTGACCATCATATTTGAAATTTCGGCATTAGGTTTATTTGCTTCATCCAACTTGCTCTTGTTTTATATATTTTGGGATATAGGGGTAATTGCGATATTTTTCATAATAAACGTTTTTGGCTCTGCGGAGAGGAAAGGGGCGGCATTCAAGTTCCTCGTATACTCTATAGCGGCAAGTTCGCTGCTTCTCGCAGGCATACTCCTGATTTATTCTTATCTGCCCATTCATTCGTTTAATATTCAGTACATAATTCAAAACAGCCAATCCATACCTGAATTCGTACAATGGCTGATTTTTGTTTTCCTGGCCGCGGCTTTTATAATAAAAATGCCGATATTCCCCTTCCATTCGTGGATTGGTGGTGCTTATACTGAAGCACCGACCGGAGGTAGCATGCTTATTTCTGGCGTATTGTCTAAATACGGGGCGTATGGGCTGCTTCTATTGTTCCTCATGATGCCGATTGCACACCAGTTGGCAGGGTATATCGCGATTCTGGCCGGATTTTCGGCTTTTTATGCCATATTCGTGGCAATCGGACAGATTGATATTAAAATGATGTTTGCATATCTGAGCATGGCTGAGATGGCGATAATAACCTTGGGGATAACGTCATTTACGGCACTTGGGGAGTCTGGCGCGCTTTACGGGATGCTTGCATACGGATTGGGAATGGCGTTGCTGTTCATGATTGCAGGTTCGGTGGAATACATGTTCAATTCGCGAAATATTTCAATAATAAAAGGTATAATCGAAAATTCAGTATCAACGACGTATTCCTTCCTTCTTGGGGCATTTTCTGCGACAGGCGTTCCATTAACTGCGGGATTTATTGCGGACCTGCTTATATTTATAGGGGCGTTCGAAGGATTCGGATTTTACGGGTTAATACCATTGGCTGCGATTGTGTTGATTGGCGCATATCTTTATTTTGTGGCAAGCAAATCTTTTCTGTCGTCGCACAAACATACTGAAGCAGCCTTTTTAATAGAAAAGAAAGTGAAGGTAGGCTATGCAATACTTTTGTTTTTTATATTCTTTTTTGGAGTGTTCCCTTTTATATTTTTAAATGTTATATGAGTTGATCCTTATGTTTTATGCTCCTGATATCGTAATATTCCTTGCAATTATTCTTATGGCTTCGGGGATTTGCGGAATGTTTTATAGAAAAAGGACTGCTTTGTTTTTGATTAATACGCTCATATTTTTGGCCATAGTCCTGATATCAGGGTTTCTTCTATTTTCTCAAACAAACACAATAGTCTTTGGGATATTCCACGTATTTCCATTCTCTGTGTTTTTCCTGACGCTATTTACTGCGGCAATCATGCTTGTTAATACCCTGTCCTACAAATACTCTAAAAATTTCGATGTTCTCTCTATGCTGATAAGCCTGTCGTATTTTGGAATGGTGTGCGTCGTCTCGTCAGTATCCTTCATTGCAATGGTTGTAGGTCTTGAAATTATCTCGTTGACTACTGCATTCATGATCCTAGTTGATGGGAAACGAAGAATAGAGTCTGCCATAAAATTGTTTATACTGGGCGCAATAGCAATCGCCACGATTACATTTGCTCTTGCAATCCTCTTTGCTTATGACCCGTCGCTGTCAATTCCTATCTCTTCATACCCTGTGATTTTAAACATTTCTGGAAATCCTTATTTCCTTGTGCTTGCACTGCTGTTGTTCGGAGTGGGGATCTCTTTTGAGGCGTCCTTATTTCCGTTCAATCTATGGGTTCCTGACGTTTACACAGGAGCGCCAACATATATCACCGCGTTGATGGCAGGAATAAACAAGAAGGTTGCGTTTGCTGCGATAATCCTGATTTTTTTTGCATTTGCAGTAAACTACTCTAAGATTTTTTCACTGCTGTTCCTTTTGCTTTCTGTATTTACAATGTTTTTTGGAAATATAATGGCGTCAGTACAAAAAAATGTAAAAAGGCTTTTTGCTTATTCGTCGATATCGCAAGCCGGTTACATAACAATAGGGATTGCTGTTGCCACCTCCTTTGGGATTGAGGCAAGCATCTTCCAGATTGTGGCGCATGTTTTTATGATAATAGGCGCGTTCACGATAGTGCTCTGGCTTGAATTTAAGGAAATAAACACTATCGAGGATTACGAGGGGTTGTATTACAGGAATAGGTATTCTGCCATAGCGCTAACAATCCTTATGCTTTCGATGGCCGGTATTCCTCCCCTAATGGGATTTTATGGCAAGTTCCTGCTATTCTCTAGCGCAGTAGAAGGAAATATGATGCTGCTCGCAATCATAGGAATACTCAATAGTTTTATATCAATTTATTATTATGGAAAATTGATGAATTCGATTTACACGAAAAAAGAGCATAAAGCCCTTTTTGTTGACAGGTTTACTCTGCTGGTTATAACATTGTGCGTTGCGGTTGTGATAATTTTTGGTATTTATCCGACTCCGGTAATGGATGCGGCAGGCATTGCAGTAAAATCTATTCTTTTTTAGGTTATTGATTTTTGACAAGATTTCTGAAAAAAAATTTTTTGATCATTTCTTTCGGGCTGTCCATATCCCCGTATTTGCTGAAAAATTTTTCGCCTTTAAGTACCTTTATTGTTTTTAGAAGCATGTCCATTTGGTTATTCCCTAACAATGAATAGTAATTATGGATGAGTTTATGGATGTACAGATCTGCACCAAATTTTCTTCTCCATTCTGTTTCGTATATCCTTAGATCTTTTCCGTATGTTATATTTTCCCATATCGCATCTGCCGCTGTTTTCGCGCACTTGATTCCGAATATTATCCCGCCTCCCGTAGTCGCTTTTACCTGGCCGGCCGCATCCCCCACTAACAGCACATTCTTTATGACTGTTTTTTCCCTTGTATTTATAGGTATTAAGCTTCCTTGCCCATTGATGATCTCGTTTTCACCTATAATATTAGAGATATCCGGGTTTTCTATAAACTTATCGAATGTGTTTTTGCTATTCTTTTTAAATTTCGAATCGACCCCGACCCCTATTTCTATAATTGAATCTGAATGGGGCGCAACCCAGCCGAAAAAACGGTTTGTTATGTTATTATCAAAATAAAGATCTACAACATTTTTGTCTTTTACTTGCTTAACTGTGCACTTAGCTTTGTATGTAAGGATATAATCAGAAATATTTGGAAAATTAAAGGCGTTGGCAACTGTTGAAACGGCACCGTCTGCCCCGACTATTACCTTGTATTCTTTCTGCAATTCTTTTATCTCTTTTTTATCTATCTTCCGGCCCAATGAAATCTTCACTCCTTCCGCCTCTGCTTCCTTCTTGCATATCTCGGAAAGGGCGGCTCTGTCAAGTATAAATGCTTTTGTCTCTTTTGCCTTTATTCTCAATTCTTCATTCTTTGAATGTATGACTGCACCGTCAAGCGCATTCACAATGGCAGTGTTGTAATTGATTCCGGTGCTATCCAATCCTTTTTTTGACAAGATCCCTGAAGCCTTGTCTGCATTATCAGAAATCTTTCTTTTCATGTCGCATACTTCTACCTCCATTCCGCGTTTTGCCATTTCCTTGGCCAGAGCTAAACCGACGACTCCTGCGCCTATAACACATATATCTTTAGACATACTGCATCGCTTTCTCTGCTGCAAAATGCATATCCTCTATTTTTAATTAACCTTGAATGGCACCTAGTTATAAATCAATGGAAACATACACCTTTATAAAGATTGTTTTTATATATAAATATATTTGGTGATTAAACGGTGCAAAAAAAAGGTTCAAAAAAAATAATAAATAAGGAAAAAATTGACAATAAAAAAAACAGCGACAACAGCGAATATTTAAAACCCGTAATTAAAATAGAGAACATAGTGGTCAGCGCCTCCCTGCATGCTGTAATAGACTTATACGAATTATCTAAAAATGTTAAGGCGGTTACATACGAGCCTGAACAATTTCCGGGGGCAATATTTAAGGTAAGCGAACCTAAAGCGGTTATAATATTATTTAAAAACGGCAAAATGATATGCACTGGGGCAAACAACGAACCGAATATAAGGAAGGTGCTGGAATACGCTGCAGGCATAATCTCAAAATATGTGCTTGAAGTTTTGCCTGCCGAGAAAAAGACTGCTGAAAAAAAGAAATAAAATTTCAGGATTTGGCAATTTTTCGTACTTTTTCGTCAAAGGTTTCAAAAAACTTTTTCCACGAATAATACTTCTTTACCCTCTTTAGTCCCTCTTTTCCGATATCACTTGCTATCAATTTATGCTCTGCGATGAATAGCATTTTGTCCGCCATTTCTTCAGTGTTATTCACAAGGAAACCAGTCTTGTTATTGATTATTGTATCTTTTGGGCCTCCTTCATTAACTGCTATTACCGGTTTCGACGAAGCCATTGCCTCTAATGGCACAAGGCCATAATCTTCGTTTATCGGGGGGTATAAGACTGCGGTGGCCTTTGAAAAGAGTTCTTTTTGCATTTCTTCGCTGACATTTATCAAAATTTTGACGTCACGTGTTTTTTCTGCCATTCTTTTTATCTTTTCGTAGTAGGATTGGAAGAGGAGGTCTTTGGACAGCGCACCCGATATCACAAGCTTGTAACCCTTCTTTCTTCTTTTGAATTTTTCAAATGCGGTTATTGCATAATCCTGCCTCTTGTTTGGGGATATCCTGGAAGGATAAAAGAAGTATTTTTCATCTCCTGAATTTTTATATGACTCGTAATCGATGCCGCCATTCAATACTTCCGAATCCCGTTTATAATATTTTAGGATTCTGGATTTCGTGTTTGCGCTATTCGCAAATATGAACTCAATCTTCTTTACCACTTGGCTGTCAATGAGCTTTACTCCTTTTGCGCCAAGGGCGTATACTGGCTTTTGATGCCATTTTTTGAGTGCAAGCCTGAATTCGTATAAATCGTAGATATCCCTCATTGGCGTATGGCAATACCAAAGGACCCTTTCATTTTTGTTTCTTATCCAGTGGCTTGGAGACATGTGCGCGTTTATTACGTCGTAGTCCTCCTTTATCTTAAAATTATAGAAAGTCAGGCCGTAATTAAGCCCCTGCATCACTCTTCCGTATGGGATAATCTTTTTTATGCTATTGTTTCCCACCACCTCTATATCCAAATCCTCAAACTCTGGAAATGTGGTTTTCTTGTTGTACTCCGCAGTGTATATTTTTGCATTATAATGTTGTGCTATTTTTAAAAGGACCCTTTCTGCACCGCCGTAAAGTGTAAGATTTGATTGCGCTATTACCAATTTCAAAATTCCCACCTTGAATAATTTTTATTGCTTATTTATACAAGAATTACTAGCAATTAATAAATAAGATAATGTTTAAAGAATTTATTATTTCTTTGTAAGCTTTAATCGCTTTGTGGTATAATGAAAAATATTGTCATTCTTGGGAGCACAGGATCTATTGGAAAACAGGCACTCGACGTGGTAAGGGCAAACAGGGATAAATTCAAGGTTGTTGGGCTTGCTGGAGGAGAAAATGTTGAAGCCCTTTTGCAACAGGTAAAGGAATTTTCGCCTATTTATGTAAACTCGCCCAATATAAAAGAAAAGTCATGGAATAACGCAAAGGTAGTTTCCTTGGAAGAGATGGCAGTAGTGCCTGAAGCGGATCTTGTATTGATATCTACAGTAGGCTCTGTGGGGCTCGTTCCGACTTTAGAGGCAATAAGAAGCAAAAAGGAGGTCGCTCTTGCAAATAAGGAGGTATTGATAATGGCCGGAGAGCTTGTAATGGCGGAGGCAAAGAAATACAACGTGCAGATTCTTCCGGTAGACAGCGAGCATAATGCGGTATGGCAATGCCTTATGGGAGATTGCACGTTTGGCTCTGGCTCTGTTTCCGGTCCTGTGAAGAGGATTATTATCACTGCATCAGGAGGTGCATTTCGCGACTGGCCTGTAGAAAAGCTTGATTCCGTTACTCCTGAAGAGGCGCTTGCGCATCCAACATGGAGCATGGGAAAAAAGATAACCATAGATTCTGCCACATTGATGAACAAGGGATTTGAGGTAATTGAAGCGAGATGGCTGTTCGGCATGGATTACGACAGGATCAGCGTGTTGCTGCACAGGGAAAGCATAATCCACGCGATGGCCGAGTTTGCCGATGGTTCGTTCAAAGCTGTCTTGAGCTATCCGGATATGCATATTCCGATACAGCATGCACTTTCCTATCCGGAACGTTTTGGTGTTGTATGGAAACAGCTTGATCTGGAAAATTTGGAAAAGCTATCGTTTGCAAAAATGAATTATGGTAGGTATCCATGCTTCAATCTTGCGATGGAAGCGGCAAAGAAAGAAGGAAGTTATACGGCAGTATTGAACGCTGCGGATGATGTGGCGGTGCACAAATTCCTCGATGGCAAGATAAAGTTTACAGACATAGAGAAAATAGTAAGGAAGGTGCTGGATGAGCACAAACCTATACCCCACCCGAGCATAGAAGACGTAATTAGAATAGATGAGGAAGTTAGGAATTCGCTGAAGTGATTTGGAATTGACGGGATTTAGGGCATGAAGCTCCGCTCTTTAACATTATATAACAGGATTCTGCTTTTGCTCAGTTGCATTACGATATCGCTTCCTTATAAAAGGAGCATTCGGTAACAGAAAAATTGAATGCATAACTTATGTTCCGGATTCAACTTGGCGGAATAGTTATAACGTTAGAACTTGATGATGTAGTTATAATATTGGAGCTAACAGGGACGATCGAGGAAGTTGGAAGGATTGTTGTAGTTGTTGAAGTTGTGGGAAGTTTTGGCGCAGTAACAAAACTTGGCGCACATGAAGTGGTTTCAGAATTGTTGTTTATCTGAATTGAGACACTGTCATTGATTATATCCTGCGTAAATGAAAAGGTTTCATAATAACTATTAAAAGCGGTATACTCTCCATTTAAGACCTTGTTGAATGCTGCCACGGTTATTGGAGTAGGAGTAGTTGAATTGTGGCCTATTACAGTTAATTTAAGGGTGGGATTGGAAAGATTTTGGAATGGGATAAAATTAAAGGATAGTGTATGCGTAGTGCAGTTTATTTCATTGCCATTTGTATATGCACCCAAACCAAATGAAGTCGGCAAGGCAACATCAGAAGCATTGACTACGCCGATGGAGCCGTTTGTGAGGTTTGCAGAAAGCAGTTGGGTTGGCGGTCCCCTAAAATAAGAAATTTTTGTAGATATTGAAGAGGGGAAATCAAACTGTGCGTCGATGCATTCGGTTATGTTTGCCGCACCATTTTCACTTATCTTGTCTATAGTTAGATTGTAAGGCGTAGTTATAACGAAATTATTGCAGGTTCTTTTGTTGATTGTTGCTTGGCCTTTATATTTTACTTTAGTGCTTGAATTCGCTATAAACGCCACATTATTTATTATTGGAAAGTTTTGGATTGCTGGAATTTGTTTGGTAATGTTGCAGCTTTCAGATGTATTATGCGTGTTGTTAGACTGCACATTGCATACTACTGTTTTGTTATTGATAACATAATAAGTTGTGTTTGACTCTGAATTTGTTGGAAATAATCGCGGGTTGTGCTGTACAATTTTCATTTTGTTTCCTAATTTGTATATTGTTATGTAATAAGGAATATTATAATAAGGTAAATTAATGTACGGAAGAGGATAGAGAGATTTGCTTGGATAACTTGGCTGTGAAACTGGCGAGAATACCCCATTGACCTTATAATTTATAATAATGTTATTTATTGAATCAAATCTTTGGATATACCCTAAAAATCTTGTTTTTGGGGTGTAGTTAAATGGGATAGTAGAAGTTATTGTAGTAGGGTAATGGGTTATTGTGGTTGTGGAATTGCGTGGTGGTGTTACCGTAAAGGGTTTTGACACAAGAAATACTACAACAATTAGCGCTATTAAGATTATTGAAATGATTATTGCGGCAAGGCGTTTTTTGTGAAAAGTATAAAAGTACATATATCTATATAAAAAACAACAAATATAAATTTGTATTATAATTGCCTGCTTTATTTTATAAAGCATGAAGTTCCCTTAAGAGGTCACTAAATTTAAGTGCTAGAATGGATATAAATAATGGCTTTGAAAAATTTTTTTCTGGGAGATGGATTGCCGGTGCGCACATAGAAGACGCCTTGGAAGTCGCTAAAAAGTTTAATTCTAAGAACATAACTGCGATAATAAACTATTTGGGGGAAGCAATAAGGGATAAGGATAAGATTGAGGCAACTGTAGATCGTTACTTATTTATTATAAGCAAAATAAAGGAAAACAATCTTAATGCCGAAATCTCACTCAAGCCCACGCAGCTAGGGCTTGGTTTTGATGAAAAACTTCTTTTTGATTCGTATGCAAAGATAGTGGGCGAAGCTAGGAGAAACAATATTTTTGTGTGGTTGGATATGGAGGAAAATAACTTTGTGGATGACACCATAAAATTATACTACTCGCAAATAAACAGCAAAAACACCGGAATATGCATACAGGCTTATCTTAAAAGAAGTATTATTGACGTAAAAGATATAACAAAAAAGGATGGAATAATAAGACTTGTAAAAGGAGCGTATAAAGAATCTAGCGATGTGGCGTTTCAGGATATGGAGGAGATTACAAAAAATTATGTTGAATTGATGCGTTACCTGTTTGAAAATTCTAAAAGATTTATGATTGCAACGCATGATTTATCGATTATCGAATTGGCAAAAAATCTTAATAAAATATATAACAGGACAATAGAATATGCGATGTTGAATGGAATAAGAAATAGATACGCGGTAAGGCTTGCAAAAGAAGGCAAAAATGTTTACATTTATGTTCCTTTTGGGGAGCAATGGACAAAATACGCGTATAGAAGATTAAGGGAGGGAGGGCATGCTTTATTAATTTTAAAGTCGTTATTTGAAAAGCAGAGTATTGATTAGGGTAATTTTATGAATGATGATGGAATGACAAGCAAAAAGGGCGAAAATTTCTCGGAGTGGTATTCACAAGCTGTGCAAAAGGGAGAACTTGCGGATTACGGGCCCATACAAGGAACTATAGCGTTCAGGCCATATTCTTATGAGATATGGGAAATGATACAAAAAGAATTTGATGCCAGAATTAAAAAGTTGGGGCATAAAAATGCATATTTCCCGCTGCTTATTCCTGAGAGTCTGCTTGACAAGGAGGCAGAGCATTTTGAGACATTTGTGCCTGAAGTCTTTTGGGTGGCATATAATGGGAATGCAAAGCTTGCCGAGAAATACGCAGTAAGGCCCACTTCAGAAACGATAATTTATTACTTTATGTCAAAATGGATAAGGAGCTGGAGGGATCTCCCATTGCTGCTTAACCAATGGTGCAATGTTCTTAGGGCAGAAATAAAAGCCACAAAGCCGTTCATACGAACGAGCGAATTCCTCTGGCAGGAGGGGCATACCGCACACGCGACAAAGGAGGAAGCTGAAAAAGAAGTTTTTACAATCTTGAGTATTTACAAGGAAATTGTGGAGGGATTGCTTGCTGTTCCCGTAATAATAGGAAAAAAGTCGGAAATGGAAAAATTTGCTGGAGCGGTATACACTACGACGCTTGAAGCCATGATGCCTGACGGCAAAGCCCTTCAGTGCGGCACCTCGCACTTCCTCGGGCAGAATTTTTCAAAGCCTTTTGAGGTTTCGTTTCTTGACAAGGAAGAAAAAAATGATTTTGTGTATACCACATCGTGGGGGATATCGACAAGGCTTTTGGGTGCATTAATCATGGTGCACGGAGATGACAAAGGATTGGTGCTGCCGCCAAAAGTTGCGCCAATACAGGCGGTTATAGTCCCGATATATTATAACGAACAAGACAAAAAGAGGATTCTTGGCGAGGCAGAAAAGATAAAAGAAGAGCTGGGCGGTATAAGAATAGAGATGGACACCCGAGAAGGATATACTCCCGGTTGGAAATTTAATTATTGGGAGTTGAGAGGAGTGCCGCTGAGGATTGAGATAGGACCAAAGGATATTGAGAATAATCAAGTGGTTATCTCCAAAAGAATAGACGGAAAAAAAGAAAAGGTTGGGCGAAGTGAATTAAAACAAAGGATTAAAGAGGAGCTTGAAAATGAGCAGGAACAGATGTTTAAAAAGGCGAGGGCTTCACTTGATGGCAGCATAACGCAAGTTAGGACCTTTGATGAATTCAAAAAGGTATTGGAAACAAAAATGGGGTTTATAAAAGTGAGCTGGTGTGCTTCGAAAGAATGTGAGGAAGGAATTAAAAATGAAACTACTGCGACATGCAGGGCGATACCGTTTGGCGAACAGGTGTTTTCAGACTGTGTATACTGCGGGAAAAAGGCAATAGAAGTAGCATTCTTTGCAAAATCCTATTGACGCTGTATTTTCAGTTTTTTCACAGCGTCTTCAAGTATATCCAATCCTTTCATAAGCGATTGTTCTGATATCGTGAGTGGCGGGATTATCCTTATCGAGGATTGCCCAGCAGGCAAAAGAAGCAGACCTTTATCGAATGCATATTGTTTAAGCTTATCTCTTTCTTTTATTGCGGGTTCTTTTTTCTCTTTTGTTTTCACCAACTCAAGTCCTATCATCATGCCTATGCCCCGCACATCGCCTATAATCTCATATTTGTCCATCATTTCATTAAGCCTTTTTGTTATTATTCCGCCTTTGTATTTTGCCATGTTTTCAAGGCTTTTTTTGTTTTTTGATATATATTTTAATCCTTCAAGACCGCCTGCGATAGGCACTAAATTGCCTCCAAACGTCGTTGCATGGCTTCCTGCCGGAATGTCTCCTAATGCGGTTTTAGCTATTGTCACCCCTAAAGGCAGCCCCCCTCCAATAGCCTTGGCCATTGTATATATGTCTGCGGTAACATCGAAGTTGTCCAGTGCAAGAAATTTTCCAGTTCTCATATACCCTGCCTGGATTTCGTCATCGACAAGTAGAATTCCGTATTCGTCTGCTAACCTTTTTAATTCTTTGAAGTAATCCTTTGGAGGAACGATATAACCGCCCTCTCCTTGTATTGGTTCAAAAAATATTGCTGAGACTTCTTCTCCAGCGACTTCTTTGGAAAGAGGATACTTTCTTATGTAATCTATGCATGAGAAGCCGCACCCGGGGTATTTCTGGTTAAAAGGGCATCTATAACAATAAGGGTATGGGGTGTGAACCGTGTTTGGAAACGGGCCGAAATGCTCTCTTTGCACTATTCGTGATGCAGTCAAACCTAACGAGCCCGCGCTTCTTCCATGAAATGAATTATAAAATGCGAGGATGTACTGCCTTTTTGTAAATAATTTGGAGAATTTTATTGCAGCCTCATTGGCTTCTGTTCCGGAATTGGAAAGAAACATTCTTCCAAAACCTCTCGGCAAAAACTTGAGCAGGTATTCGGCGAATTCGAGGGGAAGTTCGGAATAATAATCAGTAAACGCGGCGTGCATGAGCTTGTCTATCTGCCTTTTCATCGCATTTTTTACGTTTAAGGATGAATTTATCCCTAAATTGTATACAGATATAAAACTCGAAAAATCTATGAATTTTCTGCCAGTTATATCATAGGCAAAATCTCCTTCGCCTTTTTCTGCGACAAAATTATAAGATTGTCTTGTGGTTGTCATAAAGAGCTGTTTGTCTTTTTTTATTATCTTATTTATTTTATCTTCAGCTTTCATTTTGTCATCTTTTTATCCTTGCTGGTTTGCCTTCATTTTTTGACTTGTATTCGTAATAATTCAAAAGCGCTGCCAATGCCCGGGCAGCCCTTTCCGGAGAAGGGTAAACAGGGATTCCTGAACTTTCCATCATATCCTTGTGGGCTTTGGTGTAGTTGCCACCAGGGCTTACCACAACCATTGGTTTTTTCATCAATGTGCCAAAATGTATCAGGCTTGCAGCGACTCTGGAATCTGCACCGGGAGTCTGAAACAGCGCTACTGCCATAATCGCATCAACATTCGGATCATTGCTAATTATATTAAGTGCGTCGTTGAATCTTTTGTCGTTTGCATCGCCTGCCATATCTAGTGGGAGCTTGATATTTACTATTGGCGGCATTGATTCCCTTAGCTGTTTTTTTGATTTGTCTGCCAGCTCTGGCTGGATTAATCCATTATTGTATATTGAATCGGTCGCAAGGACACCGACTCCCCCGCCATTCGTAATTATTGCAACCCTTTTTCCTTTTAAAAGAGGTTGTGTTTCAAATATCTTTGCAAAATCCAGAATATCATCAAGGCTGTCCGCTTTTATTATCCCTGTCTGCTTGAATACCGCTTCGTATGCTTCGTAACTTCCAGCTAATGATGCAGTGTGAGAATGGGCAGCCCCGGCACCCGCATTGGTAGTTCCTCCCTTTATGACAATTATCGGCTTTTTAATGCTTGTAGACTTTGCCGCCTTCATGAATTCTTTCCCGCGCTTTACGCCCTCTATATAAAATATGATTACTTTTGTATCATTATCCTTTTCCAGGTACTCCAATATGTCTACTTCATCTATGTCTATGGCATTGCCATAAGAGATAAATTTGGCAAGCCCGAATCCCTCATTTGCGATCATATCTAATACAGAACTGCCTACTGCACCGCTTTGAGATGCAAAACTTACTCCGCCTATTCTCGGTCTGTCTATTTTAAATGTTGGAAGAAATAGTGTGTCGACCCTGGATTTCGGATCCATGACTCCTAAGCAATTTGGACCTAAAATCGTAAAATTATGTTTGTTTGATATTTTTAACAGGCTTTCTTGGAGGTTTATCTCTCCGACCTCTGCAAAACCTCCGCTTACTATTATAGTTGTCTTTACCTTCGCAAGCCCGCATTCTTCAAGAATTTTTGGCACGACTTTTGCCGGAACCGCGATAACTGCCAGATCTATGTCTTCTTTTATATCTAGAATTGATTTGTATGCATCTATCCCTATGATTTTGCCTCCTTTTTCTACATTTATATTTACTGGATATAACTTGCCCGAATAACCAACGTCAAGATAATTTTGGGTTATTATGTGACCCACTTTATCCGGATTGTTTGACGCGCCTATTATCGCAACGCTTTTGGGGTGCATCATATATTCAAAACTTTTGTATTTGCTTGTCATACCTACCATCATTTTAATATTCTTATGTCGACTGCATGATAAGTTCCATCATGAAGTATTATCGGATTCAGGTCGAGTTCCTTGATATCGTTATTTACCAACATACTCGATGTCTTAAGTAAAATTTCTTCGAGCATTTTTTTTTCTTCTTCGGTTTTTGCTATTATATCCTTGGATTTTAATTCGCCTATCATTGCTTCTGCATCATTTTTGCTTATTGGGCATACCCTTAACGAGAAATCTTTGAATGCTTCTACATATATCCCGCCTAAACCAATTAAAACGAGTTTCCCGAATTGAGGGTCTTCTCTTCCCCCCACAATAATTTCTTTGTTTTCGCTGTTGTGCTGTATCATTTTCTGTATTATCATTTTGTAGGGCTTGTATTTCGCGGCTTTTTCTTTAAGAGATTCGAAGGTTTTTTTGATTTGATTTTCGCCGTTTATATTTAGCGCAACCAGGCCGCTTTTTGTTTTATGCAGGGCTTTATCCGAAAGTGCTTTCATAACTATCGGTTTGCCGTCTGAAAACTTTATTGCTTCTCCTGAATTTGATATGTATCTGCTTTCTATCGATTTTATTTTATATTTTTCTAGTAGCGCATGCGCTTCGATATAGTCCATTAGTTTCATTATACCACAAATTCCTAAGTAATATTATATTTATACATAAAATAATAAAAAACAACCACTAATTTTATTATAGCGGATTTGATAATAATCGTGTAATAAGGTCATTCGAATGGGCTCAATCAAGTTTTATAATATCTCCGACTTTTGGAGCGTAAGCCTCATAACCTTCTTCTTTGAGTTGTTCTGCAAAATGCATTGTATTTTCTTTATCCCCATGAACGCATATTACAATTTCAGGAGAGCTTTCTTTTATGTATCTATGTAAATCAGCATTCCCTGAATGCGCTGAAAAATCGTATATTTCGAAGGGGGTGGTTATCTTTGTTTTTCTGTTATCAGAAATTATATAGCTGTTATTTATAAGTGTATACCCATTTGTCCCTTCTACCTGGTAACCGGTTATGAATATCTTTGATTTTGAATTTAGTCTTTTTATGTAATTCAATACCGGGCCGCCGTTTAGCATTCCCGCAGTAGTTAAAATTATATTAGGCCCGTTAGTCGCCTCTTTTCTTGTGTTAATGTCTTCTATCCATGTGGCCTCTTGCATTGCATTAGATAATATATCTGAATTTCTTATAAATCTTTGATTTGATAGCACTATTTTAGTGGCTGCCTTTGACATTCCATCAATAAATAAATTTTCTGCGAGATTGTTTTCATAAATTATGGAAATTAGTTCTTGGCTTCTACCTACCGCAAAAGCGGGCAATAATGCTGTTCCTCCGCTCTCCAATGTTTCATTTATGTCTTTTATAAATTTTTTAATCAATTCTTCCCTGTCTGGATGCTCTTTAGACTCGTATGTTGATTCTGTTATAAGTACATCGCTTTTGACTATTTCAGCGCCTTTGTGAAGTGTTTGTGGGGATAATTTAAAATCTCCGGTATACACAACTCTTTTATTTTTGGTTGCCTCTTTCCTTTCTATTGAAGTTATTGAACTGCCGCTTATGTGACCTGCATCATAAAGTTTTATATTAAAATTAGCAAAATTTAGCTCCTCGTGATACTCCATTTGAACGAATTCGTTCTTGAATAAATTAACTTGTTTCTTGTAATATGCAGGTTTTATTCGTTTCTTTTTCATGACGTTTATCGCATCATCAAGGAGTAATCCTGAAAGATCTAATGTAGGTTTTGTTCCGAATGTGGGGACATGCTGATTAAAATACAGGGCGGGTACATAACCGCTATGGTCTAGATGTGAATGGCTTAACACTAGAGCGTCTATTTTTGGTATTTCTATAGGATATTTGTTTTCATTGTCGATTTTTATTCCAAAATCCATCATTATGGATTTTTCATCCTTTAAAAGTATTGCAGATCTGCCGACTTCTTGCGCGCCTCCGAAAAATTTAAAAATCATTAGATTACCAATAAAAAGAGCTTCAAATTTAAAATATCTAAAAAGTATGTATATACTAATTTGTCTGCATATGTATAAAAATATTACTTTACATATAAAATAGACCAGTGGTTTATATGGCTGATGAACCAAATTTTGTAGATTTGTTTGCTTTGACTAAGATTACCTCGGAATCAGTAGTTGAAAGATTTGGAAGTTCTATAAATTCTTCTTTCTTTGATGGTTCAAATATACTTGGAGGCTTGAGGATAAAAGGCTTGATAGACTTTACTACCACAATGGGCAGCCAGAATTCGATAGTTATAACAGATTCTGGGAGAAAATTACTTGATGACGCGAATAAAAAAGCCGCAGAACCTATCGACCAGCTTGATACTACAATCTTATTGCAGCTTTCAAATGGCAAAAGAACTGTAAATGATATTTCAGGTGTGATTAACATAAGTAGCAAGGATCTTGCGGTACATCTTTATAAAATAAATGCTCAAAACTATGCATCTGCAGAATTTAGAAATGGAATATTAAATATAAGCCTGACAGAAAAAGGCTTCATGCAAATAAATAGTAAAAATGAACCCTCAGTAACCCTTAATAAGCCAACAAACACAGGGATTAATACAAAAGAGAGTTATACTGTCGAAAATGAAGCAAAACATTTTAATCTTGAATTTATTGTTATAGGCGTAGTGATTATAGTTGTTATTATAGCGATTTTGCTGTTATTTAACCTCGTATAGCAGGTTTCCCTTCAATAATTGGAGGTATTTCACTATATAATTTATTGATTGTAGTCAAACTAAATTTGCTGCGGCAGACATTACCGGAAGGATTATTGTGGCGTCTCCGTCTATTGTCACATATTTGGCTTTTTCTTTTACCTTTCCCCATGATACTGCTTCGGTTAGCCTTGCACCTGAAAGACTTCCATCAAACTGTGTTGCAGTCGTTATATAAACTGCATAATCCAGACCTCCCTTAAATTGATTCCACCATATTACATGATGCTTGCTTATTCCGCCCCCAATCATCAATGCTCCTGTCTTCTTGTTGTCAAATGCGATATTGCTCAACATGAGTTCGTCCTTAATCAAATCGAGTTTAAATTTATGGTCTTGGGAAAATATTGCGAGCTGTGTTCCGAATGCTCCGTCCAATATGCCGGGATTGAATATTGGCACCTTGTGAAGATACGCTTGCCTTAGTATTGAGTCGTGGTCATTGATTCTTTTTCCAAATTCGTATGCAAGTTCGGATGGGCTATATTCGATTTTTGAATTTTCTTTTGAGTATATGTCTTTCATTATCGCCCCGAATGCGTTTTCGACTTTTTGCCCGTATTCTTTATTTTCAATAAAAACATTTCCTAGTCTGTATATTCCTAATTCATGAAGTTTTGAATCGTCGGCCTCGAATCTGCCTATTGAATATTTTCCGCCAAAGGATCTTGCTATATCGTGATCGAGTGTTCCGCCTGTTGTGATTATTGCATCAAAATATTTGACCAGTGAGGATATGACACCCCTTGTTCCGGTTGCGATTATATCCGCTGGGAAGGATAGAAAATTAAAAGAATTGCTGTCATTAATCATCTCTTTTAATATTTTGGTTCCCTCTACCATATGTTGGCCGGAAAAGCCGCCTATTTTTTCCATTGAATTTAAAAGTGCTGAAACTTTCATGTCCTTTTTTATCTTTACGTCCTTTACTTCATATTTTATGAGCAATTTTTTCATTTTTTTATCTTTTATGGACTCCATATTATAACCATAAATATTTGTATTACCTAATAATATTTATAAATTTATTAATAAAGGCGGGTCTGTGGGTAATAGTTCGGTAAAAAATAATGGCATAAAAAAACACATTAAGAAAAAAAATCTTGAATCATCGGGACCATCTTATGACCTGAAGATAGATAAATTACACCTTGCGATTGCGATCATTCTTATAGTGGCTGCGTTTATTGTAGTATTATTGTCTTTTTGGCATGCACAAAGTCATACAAATGCAAGTTCGACTACTACACTGCAAAATCAAAGTGTACAAAAAGTTTCTAGAAGCTTGTTTATAAATGGAATAAATAAATTTAACGAAACAAAAAATATTGAAGTGTCATACACCTTAAACATGTCGGGTGAATATGGTTTTAAGATACCTGTTTTGATTAATTTATATAAACTATTTAATAATACAAAAATCGACTTAAAAATTCCTTCGGTTAATTATGAAATAGCAATCTATTCTGAAAATAATGAAGAGGTAACATGTGATATCTCAAATTTAAGTAATGCTGCTTGTAATATAAGCAAAATAAACTATTATAAAAAGATAATGTTATTTGGCAAGAATGTGAGTTTTTTGGATAATATGTCCATTGATTATATTAACAAAAGCACAATATTGGGGAACAGCTGTTCAGATTTTAATATAATGATACCTAATAATATAATGAAAAATATTAGTGGGTTGTCTAGTGAAATACAGCCTGCTTACCCCCAACAGTCAGATTTAACATATACCGAAAATATATGCCTTAACAAAACGTACGGATTCCCGGCTTATATTAATTTATTGCAATCCGCGAATTTTGGAAATGAGACAACCTCTATTTTTTCCATGACTGCCACCAATAATTCTGTCGGAATGGTAAATAACAGTGAATTTTTGTTGCCAGTGCCTTTTTTGGTCAAGAGCGATGCGTATTGCAATAGTAGTGGAATTACCCTCAATTTTACTCCTTTAATAAACCTATCTAATCCTAAACTCATTATAAATATTTCAAATTATAATTATAACAAAAGTATTGAAGTTAATAAGATACTGAAAGGCAATTATATCTCCTTTGGCAATTACTCAATAAATATTAATTCGACTTCTGATAAAGGTATGGAGCCGAATTATTTGAATGTGTGCAGAGACAATTATTGCACACATAGTGTTTGTTACGCACCATAAAAATGCAGAGTAAATTCATTAAGAAAGGGTATAGAATTTGGATAGGATTTAATACGTTATTTAAAAGCGCATAAAAGAAACAGGATCTTGCGTATTTACTTTATCTGATTGCTTAGAGGATATAGTTTTTTCGGATTTGAAGATTTTCTTTTCTTCGTACATTCTTTTGTCTGCAATTTTGAACATTTTTTCTGTAATCTCTTTAATTGTTTTTTCATCATATACCGAATCATTTATATCATGTAAAACTTCATGAACTGTGGAATAACCTGCTGAAGCACTAACCTTGATATCCGGTAAATTTATGTTTTTTTCTGCACACATTTTTTGAAATTCGTGATGTAATTGCCTTTTAATCCTTTGTGCAACAATATGCGATTCCTTCATGTTTGCGTTGTCTATTATTACAACAAATTCGTCGCCACCTATCCTATATCCGTCAGTGTCCCCTTCTCTAGTATACTTTCTGATGGATTCTGAAAGGGAGTATAAGTATGTATCTCCGGCATCATGGCCGTACTTATCATTTATTTCTTTTAGGTTGTTGAGATCTAAAACGATTATGGCAGGGCCTTTGAGACCTATTACTCCATTCTGTTTCTCCCTTATATACCTAGAAACACTTGAGGATATATCTTTATTAAATTTCTTTTTATTCCCTAATTTTGTTGAATCCTCGATGAGGCATTCCTTCCTAAGAATTTTGATAATTTCTTCATCCTCTTTGATTATCTCTAAAAGATCTAAAATTTGTTCGTTTAATGTGGCATTTGGCTTGGTTGTGACTTTTTCAATTTCTTTTTTTGTTGAATCCTCTATTTGGTTAGATGTTGTTGCTTTACTAAATGTTGTATTCATAAAATTACCAATTATCTATAATAATGTATATTATTTTATGACATTTGATATATTTATATCTACCGATATTTTTTATATATCTGAAAAACGGGGACCAATCCTTTGAATTATTTGGACTTGCTATTATAAGCAAAATTGATTTTTTATATTATTTTTATAGTATATCAGTATAGAGTACTAACATTTTGTAATTTTGTTTGACTTTTATATATGGCGATTTCAGTTTGCTATAAATACTTTTTGGATTAACTATAAATAAAAACGGTGTGGACTTTTGACCGTAACTGTACTTAATAAAAAATTTGGATATGATTACAGTTCGATTATGAGAGGGGCAGAAAAAACTTCAACGAAAAACGCGTCTAATTTTGAGAAGAGAGTATCTAAGATATTAGATTGCTTAGATATAAAATATACAAGAGAGCCTGTAATATTCAGCTATGAAGGTAAAAACAGGACATTGACCTTTAAACCTGATTTTCTCCTTGAAAATTTGATATTAAACAATAAAAAAATTGTTATTGAACCTCACGGAAAAAGGTTTTTTGATGAAAAATTTGTGATTAAATTAAACAAATTTATGAATTCCGAGGAACATGATAAATATTATTTGGTGTTGGTGACAGATGGGAAAACGGATAACATTGAAAAACGCATTAAAAAAAGAAATAAAAAATTGGGTATTGCGGATATCTGCGACGAGTTCATTGTTTCTAGTAAAGGTTCAAAGATAGAAAAACAACAAAAAATATATCTTCCTTTGATAAGAAAGTCAAGAAATGAATTGTCTGCAATCTATAAACAAATTGGCAAAAATATATACAACGAGAATGTTTTTATCTCGTTCTTACTTTCTATAGTTAATAAGAATAATGAGTACCAATTAATCAGGCATGAATGAATTTATATTGAATAGGTAGATGTACGCCTAATTTTGTGCTTTTGGATTGTTGATTTTTGAATTGAGTTTATGCGGATTGGTCGTATCAAAATACGAATCAATGAACCAATCCATTTTTCCTTTAAGTGTTTGCCACGCAAAATATTTCATATTCATTTTCATGAAGTAATTGAATCTGCTCGGCTTAAGTTTCACTACTGGCTCGGTATATGACCCTATTACAAATGTTGCCTTGGAGTATCCAACTTCCAGGGGGCAGTGGGTTCTCCCGTTGAATTTTGCGTCTTCTCCGTTTAACCTTTGTGCAACAACTTTGGATTCTAAATGTACGGTGACTCCGGATTTGGATGTTTGTATGTTTGTGGCGTCACCTATGCAGTATGCATCGTCATAATCGCCTATCAATAGGGTTTCTTTATTAGTTTTTACGAAACCGTCATCGTCACAATAATCTTTAACTATATTTGAACCTGCGTGCGGGGGTACAAGTGCGGCTAAGTCATATTTCAAGGCATCGCCTTCAATAGACTTGATTGTCTGGTTTTTGATATCTATTTCTTCCACATCATAAAATGTCGCTATTTCTATTTTTCTGCTTTTCATTATCGGTTCCACTATCTCGTTCATTGGTTCGGCGGGATATGGGCGGGGAAATGGAGTTATAAATGTGATATTGGTTTTTTCCCTGATTCTTTTATTATTCGCGTATTCCTCGAACATCAATACCGCTTCCACTGGCGAGGGAGGACATTTGTATATAGGGTACGTTGGCCCGATTATTACATTTCCGCCTTTGAACGCTTTTACATTATTCCACAATTTTGAAGCTTCTTCTGAGCCACTATGAAAGTCCCCGAATCTATCATGCAGTGCTTTGTGCCCCGGAATTTTGTCGTAGTCGCCACGGCTTCCGGTATCAATAACCACAAAGTCATACTGCAATTTCGTATCATCCTCAAGTTTAATGTGCCTGTTGTCTAAATCCACTTCTTTTGCCTTTTTTATTATGAGTTTTGCTTTTGATGGCAGTAGCTTGCGTTTTTCTATGCTTTTTTCTTTCTTGCCTTCGAATGCCATATGCAATTGCCATGGTTGGAAATAATGCATTGTTTGACTGTCGATTAGGGTTATCTCAAATTCTTTGTTCTTTATGAGCCTATTCGCGAGCATTATTCCTCCATCGCCGCAGCCCACAATACATACTTTCTTCATCGTACCTACCTGTTAAGAATCTTAAAGGTTATTTTTATGACCCCGTTTTCTTCTTTTACACTTAAAATCTGATTGTGCGACCTTTCTGCCCAAGCTTGGGCATCGGATTTTATACCCTGATCGGTTGCCCATATTTCTATTATATCCCCAATTTTGGAATTTCTGTACGCTTTAGATAATTCGGTTATAGGGCCTGGACAGGCGGACCCGCGCGCGTCTATTACTTTTTTTTCTTCCGACATTGCCACCCGCCTGTTTTATATAAATATTATCTGCCCGCTAGAAGACTTCTGAAGAAATGTTGCCGCGCCAACTATTTCGTCTATTAAGTTACTCATATCTGTTTTATTTAAATTTAGTACAGTTGACATTGCAGAACACGCAAATATTTTTGCGCCGAGTTCCTTTGCTTCTTTTAGCATTTTGTCCCAGGTGGGCATATTCGCATGTTCCATGCCTTTCATAAAATCTGGTGCCATTTTTGTGAATTCTGCTGGAAATGGAAGTATTGGGGGGTTTTTGGTGAAACCGAGCAAAGCAAAACCCGTGACGAATATATTTACTTCGTACCCCATTGCGGCCGCTGCCTGAGACAAGATGCCTAAAGGAATAAATTTATCTGCAGTGCCACTGAACATTATTATAGAAAACTTATTAGATTCCATTATTTCACCCAATTTATATGTTGATATATATTATTAAATAATAGAATGTTTTTAATTCTTTTTTAGATATAATCTTATAAAGGAAGTGGTTTTATGATAAAGGAAAATAATGTAAGCATTGATGATGAGGAAATTCTTAAATTTATAGAAAGCGCAAAGCCAAAAATATACGTTGTAGGTTCAGGTGGAAGCGGTAGCAACACTGTAAATAGGTTATCGGAAATAAAAGTTGATGGGGCAACGCTTGTTGCCATGAATACGGATGCACCCCATCTAGTAAAGATAAAATCTGAAAGGAAACTTCTTTTGGGGAAAAAGTTAACTAGAGGGTTGGGAGCAGGAAGTGATATAAAGGTGGGAGAAGAAGCAGCTCTTGAAAGCAGGGAAGAAATAAAACATATGCTTAACGATGCCCAGCTCGTATTTGTTACTTGTGGGCTTGGCGGGGGAACGGGTACAGGATCGGTAGCCACAATAACGCATGAAGCGAAGGAGGCAGGTGCTCTTACTGTAGATATATTGACACTTCCTTTTTCAAGCGAGGGCCCAGTTAGAATGAAAAATGCGCTGGAAGGTCTTTCAAAAATCAAAAAGGTCGCAGATACGATATTAGTTATACCTAATGATAAATTGCTCTCTGTGGCTCCTGACATGCCGTTGAATATGGCGTTTAGGATTTCGGATGAGGTATTGGCCAGTTCTGCAAAGGGTATCATAGAAATGGTAACAAAGCCAGGGTTGGTAAACATAGATTTTGCGGATTTGAAAACGGTGCTAAAGGATTCTGGGTATGCAGTTATAGGGATTGGAGAAGGCATGGACGGAAGCGATGGAACGAACAGGGCGGTGATAGCGGTCGAAAATGCGCTAAAGAGCCCTCTCCTTGACGCAGATTTATCAACAGCAAAAAAGGCATTGGTTAATGTTATTGGAGGCTCAAATCTTACGCTAAGGGAAGCAGAATCTATCTTTAGGGAAGTCGCTGATAGGATAAACCCCGAAGCTATGCTAAAGTGGGGAGCGAGAATAGACGAAGATATGAAGAAGGATTCGGTAAAGGTTATGGTTGTCATCAGTGGGGTCGAATTTCCTAACTATGCCGAGACCCTTGGAAAGGGTGTTGAGGGTAATCTTGGAGTCGATGAAGTCTGATATTTATTCTGAATAGATCAAAAGTATAATTATGTTTTTGGTCAGGGCATCGTCTTTATGTTGTATTTGCAGTTGCATTTGTGTATACTTGAATTAGATACGGGATGCTTTCGAATATTGGGCCATAAGTAAAGCCTTTGCCCGGATTGATTATTCCAAGCTTGTTGCTGACAACTTTATGCATTGGTATTTCGATATAATAACTCATATCCTCTTTTAAAGTGACATTTGTAGAGGTATTTGTAATTATGGTGTAATAAACGCAATTCGGATTTTTGGTCATATTTATTGTCCAATTTGTGAATCCTATTTTACTCCTATAACTTTCATTCATGAAGCTTGATAGGTAATTGTTATAATCCGCTGGGACGCCTGCAATCGCTTTGGAGAAATTTTTTGTGGAATTCATGAGGAAAAGACTTATAGGCATTGTTGAATTTATCTGAAGTTTAAAAACACTAATGTTTGCCTCAGGGCATAATGTCTGTGGCAGATAATATGGGGATATTGTCATTTTTGTTTTTTTGGAGCCGTTTTCGAGTTGTAGAATGGAATAATTTAGGGTTTTGTTTACGTTTTTGTAATTGGCGTTAACTATTGCAGAAATATTGTAATAAACCGTTGTGGAGTTCTTTTTCAAATCCAGAAATTCCTTGTTTGGTAGTTGTTTCAGTGTTTCGTTGAATGTTGTGTTATAAGGAAAAAAGTAAACATTGATATCGCTTGCGCTCGTATTTAGTATGAACTGAGAGATGTTATTTATATTGCTTTCGGGCGAGATATACGCATTCAACTCTTTTCCGTTTGAAAAAAATCTGATATTATTAAGGTTGTAATTTTCAAAAGATGAAAAATTCTTCGGATTGAATGTGATATAAATTAATCCGCTGTAATTATTATCGATATGCATTGTTGCATACGGGATATTTCCTATCATTAGTTGATAATTCACGGGCCAAAACGGATAGAATAGAATTATGACGGCAATAAAAAGAGCCGCTAAAGAATACGGTTTTTTGTGGCTTGATATATTTTTTGATATCCTTGTCGATATTTTTGTTATTTTTTTCTCGCCAATTGCCATCCCTATTAAAATTCCAAAAACGGTGCTTATTAGCAGATAATATCCTACTATCGCAATATTGATGATAAAATCCTGGTAGGTATACAATTTTAGGATGTAAAATAAAATCGGAAGGAACGCAGCTAAAAATATATAAAATTTGTATTTTCCGAAAAGCTCAAATTTTAATGCTGTTGCCAACACGGCAAAGGCAACCAATGAATATAATGCGATATACGCTACCATTCCAGAATAAATAATTGCAGAAGATATTATGAAAATTATAGACAATGCGATCATGTGCTCGATAAAATCTGGGAGGAACGCCAAAATGAAGGCAAAAATTATAAAAATAATAAAAGAATAAAGTATAAACAGGGGGTTGTTTAATATTACGAAATAAGAGATAAAGGAAAGAATTATTATAAGATACAATAATACTGCGGCAAATCCCACCGCACTTGACCATTTTGACAATATACTTTTGTCTGCCGCTTTCTTACTTGCCAAATTTATCACTGGAACATATAAAGGTATTATAGCAAATCCGCAAGGTATACGATTATCGGATTTTACGGCGGGTTATTGAGGATCATTGTTTTTTGATTTTCGCTTCTTTTGCATTGAACTTCCTTTTTAACTTCACGTTGTTGGTAAAGCATCTGCCCGAGCAGTAGTATTTTATTGCCCCTGTATTGTAAACATACATTAGCCCTCTCCCTTTTTTTATCTCTGATGAACAATATGAACATTTCATAAATATCATTTATTTGGTTTATTTTACCTTTATCTCTTTTGCTTCCCTGCTTGTATCTGGAAGTCTTATTACATCCCCTATTTTTATAGAGCCAAGCACATTTCTTCTTATAACCCTGTCCTTATCCCTTCCTTCGAGGATCCTGCAGCTTATCGAATATATCTCTCCATATATTCCGGTTTTTTTCCTCCTTTCTACTTCGACAATTTCTGCTAAAAATCCTGAGAATTGCTTTTCGCTGGTTGTTGCTTCTTTTTGCTTTTCGTTTTTATCTTCCGGCATTGCATGGCACCTTTTTTATTTTTATGCTTTCCCCGTAACCATTGATATTATCCCTTTTATTTCGTTTTCTGCTTTTCCGGCGTTTTCGACTGCTATTACAGTACAGGGAACATTCAGGCCAATTGACTTTCCAAGCTCATCCTTTTTTGGGACGTATGTGTACGAAACCTTTTTTTGCTCACATAATGTTGGTATATGCATTACAACTTCTTCAGGGGTTACGTCAGCAGCTATTACAACAAATGTTGCAAGCCCCCTTTCAATGCTTTTTGTTACCTCATTAACTCCTTTGCGTATGTTGCCTGAAGTTTTTGCGAGCTGCAGTACTTCATAGGTCTTCTTCGCGACCTCCTCTGAAACTTCAAATTTTATATATGTCATAAAAACACCTTGAATTTTAATATTTGTTTGAGAATCTATTTAAAAGTGTTGCACATGCAACTAACTTTATTTACTTGTTTTGCTAATCCATGAATTCTTCCGCTTTCGGAGGTTCTGGGGGCTGGCCCTTTCTCGTCCTTATTTCCCTAACGATTTTTATTTGCAAATCCTTGGGTAATTTTTCGTATCCTGCGAATTCTGGGTACCATATCGCCCTTCCTTGAGTTAGACTCCTCAAATCGTTTGAAAAACCTTTTATTACTTCTGACACTGGCATTTTTGCGACTATTGTCACAAGATCTCTGTCTTGTCCCACTGTCAAAATCTGTCCTCTCCTGCTTTGCAGAAATGAAATTACTTCTGACATAGTGTCTTGAGGTATATTTATTGTATAATTCTGTTTAGGTTCGAGAAGCACGGTGTTCGACATTAACATGCCGGCGTATATCGCATTCCTTATGGCAGGTATTATCTGCGCGGGTCCCCTATGAACCGGATCTTCGTGTATGGTTGCATCTGTTATGCTTACTTGGACACCTACGCATTTTTCCCTTGCCAATGGCCCATCCTTCATGGCATTGTTGAAGCCGTCAATAAGCAGTTCCATTACCTCGTTTAGGTACTGCACGCCGTGAGTTGCATCGACAAGGATATTTCTATTTGTTACTTGGACTACGCCTTTCGCTGTCTGCCTGTCAAGGCCAGCCTTTATGAATTCTTCTATCGCGGACTGCCCCTTCGGCTTACCTTCCCTTATTTTTCCCTCGTCAAGTGCCTTTTGCACTCCTTCGGGAAGCGGCTCGACGGTTATATAAAATCTTGAATGCTTGTTGGGTGATTTTCCCATTGATTCTGATTTTCCTTCCACTGTTTCATTGTACACTACTATCGGTTCGCTCGTCAAAATAGGGATATTGAAATCGTCCCTGAGTTTTTGCTCTTTTATTTCAAGGTGCAGTTCTCCCATTCCGCTTATGAGGTGTTCTCCTGTTTCTTGGTTAATCTCTACTATTATTGTCGGATCTTCCTTCTGCATGAGCTTCAGCGCTTCTATAAGTTTTGTTGTGTCCTTCGGATCCTTGGGTTCTATCGCTTTTGTCACGACGGGCTTGGAATAGTGTATAATCTGCTCGAAAGGATCTATGACATTCTCACTTAGTGTGTCTCCTACGGTAGGATCTTTTAAACCGACGATTGCGGCTATGTTACCTGCTGAAATAGAATCCACTGTTATTTTGTTAGGTCCCATATATACTGCTACTTGTTGCACTCTTTGCTTTGCCTGCCTCCCCGATAAGTTAAATTCCATGCCCTTCTTTACGGAACCTGAAAAAACCCTGCCAATGGCGACTTCCCCACTATGCGGGTCATATATTACCTTAAATATTACTATATTGGTTTTCGCATTTATTTCTGCGTTTACCATAGCAATTCCGTCTTCACTTTCTATAGGGCCATGCCAAATTTGGGGAATCCTGTATGGTTGTGCTTCTTTTGGATTTGGAAGATGTTTTAATATCATTGGCATTACGGTATCTTCTATTGGTGCTATTTCTTCTAATTTTGCCTCGTTTCCTTCGGCAGTATAAGCAAATACATCCTTGAATGAAACCTTTTTTTCTTTCATTACGTCAATTGATACTGCCCACCTTTTCATTGCGGAGCCAAAGCATACGCTTCCATTTTCAACGCTTACTTTCCATTTATCCACAAACTCTATAGGAGCATATTCCTCAATAAGCCTGTTTATATTAGTTATGAGATCTGTCAATCTCTGTTGTGTCTGTTCCGGGGTTAGCCTCAATTCATTGAGAAGCCTATCTACCTTATTGACAAACAATACCGGCTTTGCTTTTTCCTTCATCGCCTGCCTTAACACAGTTTCAGTCTGGGGCATTATCCCTTCAACAGGATCGACAACCAATACTACTCCATCAACTGCCCTCATGGAACGGGTTACGTCGCCCCCGAAATCTACGTGTCCTGGCGTATCAATAAGATTTATTATAAAATCCTTTTTATCATATTCAAAACCTAAAGAGATATATGCAGATTTGACAGTCATTCTGCGCTCCTTTTCCACTTCTTCATAGTTTGTGTATAAAACATCCCCGGCTGAAGATTTTGGGATAATTCCTGCTTTTGCAAGCAATGAATCCGTCAATGTGGTCTTCCCATGGTGAACGTGCGCTATTATTGCAATATTCCTTATGTTTTCGATGTTTCCCATTATCTTTGCGATTTCTTCTACAATAAACTCTTTTCTTGCCATGTGTACACCAATTATTTGTCATTTACGGATTAGGGAATGGGCGATATTATTTTGCGCTTCTTGCCATGCGCTCTATCTCGTTTTTCCTTTTAATAGCATAACTGTTCATGTCGTTCTTTGCCGCAAGGATAATTTCGTTTGACAAGGTGTCCACAAAATTCCTTTTTGAAGCAAAAGCGCCTATTATGGTGGCATATGCTATATTTCTCAATGCTATGTCAAGCCTTCTGCTTGCACTTACGTCTACTGCAACATTTGATATTATGCCGCCATACCTTACTCTTGTAGTGTCCTCAATCGGCGCACTGTTTTCAAGTGCATTTATAAATATTTGAATCGGGTTTTGCCCCGTATTTTTATGTACTTTGTCAAATGCTTTCTCTATGAGGTGCATTACCTTTAGCTTTTTTCCTTGCAGGCTTCCTTTTGTTCTTATAACTTTGCCACTGATCTTTCCACCTGTTCCTCCTTTCATTAGCGAATTTTCAAGCCTTTCTATAATATTAATGTTTATTTTGGAAAACATTTTTTGGCTGTCCGTTCTTAGGGTGGTAGGGTATTCTAATGGTTTGAGATTTATGTAATTTTTAAGACTTATATCGGATATAACTACATCGTCATAGCTGTATTTTTCAAAAAGCAACGCGGCTTGGGCTACCTTTTGGATCTTTTGTGCCTTTACTAAATTAGTATCTTTGGGTGCCGGTTCTACGATTGTTTCTTCCTTAATGGCATTTACTCCTGCAATTTTCTGATCTTTTGCTTCTGGATTTTCTGTTTTTTTTGTTGCGATTTTTTCTTTTTCTTCTTCTGCCATAATATGACCTTTGTTTTATCTCTTGATAAAGTTATATTGTTTCTTGTTGGTTCACACAGGGTTATCTCTTAGGTTTTTCTATTATGCTTCTCCTTACAAGATCCATGTCTGCTCCATTTACTTCCGCCACTTTGTACTTCATTCCTGGGATACATCCCATCTGACCTCTTTGAGACCCGCCAAGCCCTTCTATTGTGACTTCATCGTGTTCATCTATGAAATTTATCGAACCATCACCAGGAACAAATGCCCCGACTATTTTGTTGTTTTTGACTAGCTGGACTCTGACGCACTTTATCTGCCCAGAGTGGGGTTGCTTTTGCTCGACTATAAACTTTTGTAAAACAAGGCCCTTTGCTCTAGGCACGGTACCCATTGAATCATATTTTTCCTTGAGTTTGAACATTCTTCTTTTTTGCGATTTCTTCAGAAGCCTTTGCCTCTTTCTTTGTCTTAATAATTTTCTTGCTGCAAATTCACCATTTGGCATTTATTCACCTTTTTCTAAACTAATTTCTTCGGTATTGATCTCTTCAGGTTCGGCTTCTATCTTTGATTCTTTGTTTGAAGTTTCCAGTATTCTTGAATTTCCTGGTTTTATTATCGAAAGCATGGAAACTGAAAAGGGCTTTCCGCATAAAGCACCAAGTGCTATCGGATTTCCTTCAAAGGTTATTATTCTTGTATTTGATATGGAAGCCAGATGTTTTATTTCTAGAAGGTTTTGCTCCTTGTTTTTGGACGTTGCTATTATGAGTTTCGTGGTGTTCTCTTTTATCGATTTCAGTACGCTTCTTAATCCGAAAACTACCTCTCCGCTATCAACAGCTAGTCTTATATCAGACGATAAATCAGCCATAAATTCACTGTTTAAAAAGATATTAATATATCCTTAATAAAGTAAGGGAATATATTACGTCTTTAATTACATCTTAAAATTTATATATCTTTCTTAATATGTTTTGTCGTGCCATAATCGGATAAATCTATAAAGTTTAATCTTTGTGTGCTATTCCTTTGATAAAATTTAATGATATTTTGATAGCTTCCACCTCCTTTATCCGAAGGTAAACGGTAGCTTATCCGCAATTAATCCTTTCGCATCATGCCAAAGACATCTTCATTTTTTTCCTTTTTGTTATTTAATGCCATATCTATGATTTTTGTTGCGTCTTTGATTCCGATGAGTTTTGTTAATTTTTTTTGAAGGCGGTATGTCCTTTGCTTGGAGTGGATTGCTAACCCCAAAATAAACAATAGTGAACTTCCCCATCCTGCCATTAGGCCTGCGCTTAATGGCGAATTTGCCAATTCGGGATAGAAAATTGCTGAAGCCGCTGCCCCTAAAGTTACTCCGACAACCCCGGTAACTAATATACGATCCATCATTTTTTCTTTTTCTTCTTTATGGATTTCGTTATTTTCCCTTCTTATTTCCAGCATTAATTTTAATGTCTTTTCTTGGATTTTTGTCAATTTTTTAGATTTGGAGAGGTTGTTTGTTTTTTTGGTATCTAATTCTTTAGTGCCCTCTGAAAATCTATTCTCTGATACCTGATTTTTTGTTTTTGCATCCATAAAATCATTTTTAATGATCTTTCTAAATATTATAAGTTTGTGGCCCAAGACTGTGTGGCACTGAAAGGGGTTTCTTTTGTCGATGCCTAAAATAGGAGTTGATATAATATGGTATTGGCAATTAAACTTATATATCTATTTGATATATCTTATGAATAAATGTCGAACAGTCAATACAGGGTGGTGATTTACAGTAAGTTGGAGTGGTTTTGTGTGTTTAGGATTTTGTAAGGATATTTGTGTTGGTGGGAACAATGGAAAAAAATATCAAAGAAAGATTGGGGGAATTCTTACGCAATAATAAAAATCAGAAAAATAAAAATAGTGTGAATCCTCTGAACTTGCTTCTTTTGTCTGAAATGGAACTTGCAACCAAGCTGACTGATCCTGAAGTGCTTGATAATATTGCTATACTCATGGAAAAATCTCCGAAGATAGATGCCATTATAATAAATGGGGCTGTACCATATGTTCCAAATAAATATAGCAAAAGGAGGGGGGAATATATGGACTTACTTGAAGGAAATGTGAGAGACAGGTACGGAATGGATGCATATACCCTTGTCAAGGGGAATGATGGAACTTCTAATGGTAGTGAAGGAGGCATAGATACGCTTGTTGAGGCTTTTTCCCTTGCTAAATATTCTATAAGGAATATAACAAAAAAAGCTGAAGAAAAAAATATACCAATTTATTACGTTTACTCTGACAAAGATTACGAAAACGTAAATTCCATAATAAATGCGCTCACAAAATTGACTGAAGAATTGAAAAGGCAGGACGGAGAAAAGGATTATGACTCGTACAAAGAAAAATTGATGGAAAAAATAGC
Source organism: Microcaldota archaeon (assembly GCA_021845575.1). Classification (GTDB taxonomy): domain Archaea; phylum Micrarchaeota; class Micrarchaeia; order Micrarchaeales; family Micrarchaeaceae; genus JAJZVQ01. The sequence continues at coordinate 39,025 of JAJZVQ010000002.1, forward strand.
GAAAATGACCAATATAGATTCTTCGATAGTAAATTTTGTAACGAATAATGAATCGGGTTTTGCGCCTTCCGAATGGAAAAATAAAAGCAAGAAAGGAATAAAAAATAGGGCAAACAGCATTTACAACGGGCTATTGAGGAATATGCTGAGTTCCAACGGTACCGGAAAGATAACCATATTAAACGGGCTATTCAACAATATTGCAATAAACGGAGTAAAAATTAATGTAATGCATGCGGTAAACGGAAGGTTCATGGGAAATACGTTTGTTACTCCTGTGCTTAATGGGCAAAAAAGGATAATTAATAAAATAGACGAGGATAAACAAAGGGAGGATGTTGCCGACATATATTTAAGAAGCCATGAAGCCATGCTTGATTTTACCGCATTGGAACATAATGATAAACCGATATGGATACTTGCCACGCCACCTTTACAAAACTATAAAGCGTTAAACAAAAGAAGCAACAGATGGAACAAAACAGTCGACATAAAAAGGTTTGATCAGCATTTTGATAGCGGATTGGTTATGTTTTCGATTGAAGAAAACGGAAAGGCTTTCATCAGGCATGTTAATTACGAAATGATAAGAAATAACGTTGACGTGTTCGAAAAGGAAAAAGAAGCATATAAAATAATTTTAATAGGCGATGCACATATAGGTGCACCAAGTCTTAAAGGAGGGGGAAATAAAAAAACGGCGTATGAATTGTTAGAGGGCATTTTACATGACATCAAATACGATAATATTAAAAAAGAGGACAAATATATCTTCTTCCTTGGGGATATGATACATGGAGGGGAGGACAAAAGCAATAAGTCAGATATATTGGAAAACAAGGCATATGGACCGAGTAAACGCATTGAGGAATTGATAAACTTAAACGAAAACGTTGATTACGATAAGATTATTAAAAATATCAGAGAAAATATTTATGGCGTCTCGGTATACAATATAGGGGAACAGATCAAGGAATCATTCAAATGGATAAATGACGTCGGTTCGCTTGCGAGCAGGGTCGCCGTTTTAGATGGGAACCATGTTCAAAAAGCAGCGAACAATATGTCTGAGGCAGGTATTTTGGGAGGGTTTCTTGAAGTAAACGGAGTAAAGGTGGATTATCCTGACAAATTGGTTCTTAGAGACGAAAAACATTATATATTTGGTTACGAATCGAATTCTTTGCATAGTACCGGTTACAGATCAACAGATGGTGGCAGGGCAAATGTAGATTATATTGTAAAAACCGGAAGCAGTGCGGTGCTGCAATTTGCGGGAGACGAACATATGCTCCATCTTAATATTGCGGATAAGGGGATTAATGGAAAACAGGAGTCTCTTGTAGCAATAAAACCCCCAAGCATTCAAGAGCGTACAACTTTTGAAGAAAAAATACTGAAGAAAGGAAAATCGATTCAGGGCTATGTTGCGTTATATATCCCGAAGGATCGCTCGATTGGAACGGGATACATAAAAGTGGAGGTTATACCAGAAAATGCGATTGGCCTTGTACTAGATAAGGTAGGGGGATCGGAAATAGAAAAGATTGCAAAACTGGAATTTATAGAAAGGATATTGCCCAAAATTTCCGAAAAAAAAGAAACAAAGATAGGAAAAAAATATTATGACGAACTAATAAGAAAAAAAGAGGAGTTGAGAAACGGGCTGGGGCTTGCTTCAAGGAAAAAGGTTATTGGGTAGCACATTAAATTGCAGTTCCGCCGGGAATTAGGGTTGCAGCCAGTCTATCTCATAATATTCAAATTCACTGTTTTCTAATATTATCCTTTTTATTTTATAATATGTGACCGATGTTTCCCGGTCTGCAATCGCTATTATAAGTTCGCACTTTCTCGAATTTGCTTCGTTGATTATTGCGGATAATTCGCTTCCACCGATATACTCTTCTTCGCTGAGAGAAAGCATTGCGTATTTTGGTTTGTTTTTTCCTGGAACTTCCGCATTGCCGCCGTTTCTGTAATACAGTAAGAAATCTATTGAAAGTTTTTTCTTTCTGCTTTTTCCAGGTATTGCGAGTATGAATGTTTTTCTCACGGAGTGGGCGACGCGTATCACTCTGGCCCATTCGGATATAAGCAACTTCGCATCTCTCGGGAATACGTGAATGACGTGCTTGGAATGTATCCAATCGTCCTTGTTTTTTAGGGGTTGCGCCCCTGGGAAATAGAGTCTGAAGTGCGTTCCGAACTTGAACCCTGTTTTTATCACATATCCCTTGCTCCTCCAATCCGCATAGACCGAATATAATTTCTGGAAATCGGGGTGCCTTCTCGAAGATATCTCAATTAGCTCCTTTTCGGTGTAGTTTGTTTTCAGAAGGGCTTTTTCTGTGAGGAAAAGAGTTTCATAAACATCGAGTTTGTTTAGTGTGCCATGGTCACTTGATTTATAAGTTCCATATTGCCCGAACCAATGGTCCTCATAGATTTTTCTTCCTTTTTCCTGATCATCTATTACTGTGATTAAATCATCTGCATAGAAAACCCCATCCAGTTTGTAATCTTTTATGCTGAGCCTTTTTTCGGCGTATTTTTTTGTTTGCGTGGGTTGCTGGACATTTTCCGTTTCGCCGGTTGGTTTTTTTATTATCAGTCCTCTGTCTCTCCAGTCTTTGTAAGTGAAGTACCTCGCCATAAATTTTCTGTTTTTCCCGAAAATTGAGGCAATGTCGTTAAAGCCCAATTTAACGTTTTCAGTGGATACGCAAAAGGCGTTCCTCGTATCTATAAGATAAAGCAGTTCCTCGATTTCAAGAATCAGCCTTCCGTCTTTTTTTGTGCCGAAATGTCCGTTGTTTAGGATATCTGCGGTTGACTGGTCAGCCGTACTTATCTCCCTTGTTTTTATGTTAAATTTCAAAGAAAGCATAATTTCACTTTGTTTATTTTACAAGTCAGTAGATGCTGTTGATTAGCTCTTTTTCTATTTCGGAAAGCGCAGCAGGTATTACCATTGTAGTAAGGCCTTTTGTATCTATTTCTTCGGCCTCTTCTATTGTTATATAGTATTTGGACTCTTTTTCTTGTGCCAGATTATTCATTATTATCACAAAAGTGTCATCTCTTATTATACCTTTCCCGAATTCGGATTCTGCTTTCTTCAACACAGTTATGGCTTCTTTTACGCTTACTGAGTTTCCGCTTTTCCAATCATAATCAAAAAGCAGAATTGTGTGCAGATTGTTTTTGATGTTGTTTGATATTATATTATAAAAGGACATCGGTTTATAGTGCTCGCTCCAATTGGGCAGAGTAGTTATTTGCCCGAACCTATAAAAGTCAAGCCCCGAACCCCCTATTACTGCGTTGAGGATGGAGCCTGAATGAGAAATGGAAATTTTCACTCCTTTTTTTTTCGCTTCGAGAAATATCGTTTTGTGTGTGGTCGCCATTAAAGGGTCGCCGCCAACAAGCACGCACACATCATTGTTAATTGCCTGATTTACTATTTTTGATGCCTTTTCTTCCATATCCTGCCTATAGAGCCCGCTAATGCCCTTGCCTATCTGTTCTTTTATAAATTCGATCTTTTCTGCGGATATAAAGCTTGTGTACGTGTCTACATATACGAAATCAGAATTTTTGCACAGGTCTATTGCTTCTATTGTAATTCCTTTGGGGGATAATCCCGTCCCTATTAGATGCAGCATTTTTGCACCTTAGCCCTTTATGCCCTCAGTAGTTATCCTTATTACACATTCGCCTTCGGGCATGCTCGGCGAATCGACAAGCCTTACAATCCTTTTGTCCTCCTTGCTTTTTCTCATATAAAGCCTTGTTGCGGCGGCGTGCGCCATTACGTTTCCTCCGATTGGGGTTGTCGGATCGCCGAACAATATTCCTGGATTGTCCATTACTTGATTGGTGACATAAACCGCAAGATTGTACTTGTCTGCAAGGCCCTGAAGCCTATGAATATGCATATTGAGCTTTTGCTGCCTCTCTCCCAAGGCACCCCTGCCTATGAACTCTGCCCTGAACAAGGCAGTTAGAGAGTCTATAATTATGAGTTTGATGTTCTTTTCCTGTATGAGCTTGTCTGCCCGCTCCAATGTAAGAATTTGCTTCTCTGTTGTTTCTGCCCTTACATAGATCACATTGTCTAGTGCTTCCTCTGCGTTCAGACCTTTGGCTTTTGCTATATCCTTCAACCTTTCCGGCCTGAATGTACCTTCCGTGTCTATGAAAAGCACGCGACCTTCCAAGCCCCCTTTCTCTTTTTTCAACTGCACATTTATGCAGAGCTGGAACCCGAGCTGCGTCTTCCCGCTTGAAAATTTGCCGTAGGTCTCGGTTATCGCATTGGTTTCTATGCCTCCACCTATAAGCGAATCTAAATCCTTTGAGCTTGTTGTAATTTTCCCCAATATAAGCCTCTTCTCCATTATCTGCGAGCCGGTTTCATAGTCTACTGTTGTGGCTTCTCTTGCCGTTTGGATAGCTTTTTTTGCCGCATCTACCCCTATCCCTGCAAGTTCAGATAGCTCGTGGGGGGAGGATGTGGCGACCTTTTCAAGGTTGTCTATCCCTGCGCTTCTCAGCTTGGCGGCTGTTGTCTCGCCTATTCCTGGAAGGTCTTCTAGTTCTTTTACTGTCTTTTCTTTAGCCATAAAATCATTAGTTGAAAACAATTATTATTAATACGTAATAAATATATAAATAGGCATTTCATAAAATATTTAAAAATCTTTTTGACCTAAAAACGATTTTATGGCTTAAAAAGCAATTTATGTTTCAAATAACTATTAACAAAAGAAGGATAAAGGAAAGAATTAGTGCCAGCGTGTTTTCCACGCTGGCAAGGCGACCAGTTCTTAACGATCTTCCCACAATGAGAATTCGTTAGTATTATTATAAAAAGTATATTTAAAAGGCTTTCTGAATATCACAAATAGCGGAATTTTATCATAAAAATGGAATACTTGGGAGTAGGGGATTGTAAAAGAGGCATTTTCTTTGATTTGGCTTCTTCTTTATTTCCTTGTCGCATTAAATTTGATTACTTTAGGAGCAGAATGAACTTTTAGAGCAAAGCCTCTTTCAAGGAAAGTTATATAAATGCTAATTGTGTATGCAATTTCATGACAGGCAGATAAAATGCGTTTGAACAAAGCTTATAACAAAGTTCACTGGTTGCGTTTTTCGCTGGTATTTTTCGCTCTTCTTAATGTTGCTAGCCATTTATTTGCAAGCCCCGGTTTAAACAGCCAAGTTACCTTCTGGCTTGAAACAGAGGTGGCTTTTTACCTGATAATCGGTGTCGTTTACCTGCTGGGGTTAAGGATATGGTACCTGCCCGCATTGCTGTATAACGTTTTGAATATAACTATATTCTTTGTATCGGCATTTGTGATACTTCCTGGCATAACTCCGCAGTTGCTTGTAGGGCACATAGAATTTGCGCAGTTTGGTTATGGGAGGGCGGTATCGCTTATAGCATGGGTGTACCTAATAGTTTTCGGCGCCCTCGCTCTAAAGTATGACAAGGGATCTGAAATAAATACAATGCTGAGTAGAAGCTAATTACGCCTTACGGTTATCCTCAACAATCGCATCCTCTACTTCTGGATTGTTTGCTTTAAATTAGAATGCGCTAGCCGGGATTTGAACCCGGGCCGTCAGCTGTTTCTGCCGAAGCTTGGGAAGCTGAAATCCTACCAGGCTAGATTACTAGCGCATCTTACCTAATATACGAAGGTTTTGAGGTATCTGGCATGATTTCCCCTGGCAAGCCTCCTATTGCCATTTGCCTCTCTGCCTCTTCTAAAGCGAGATTTGTTTCTTTGGCAATCTTGTCAAGCCCTTCTGTGTTTATCTTTATATGTAGTATTTCAGAAAGTGCCTCCAATACTGCCTTTGCCGCAAGAGCATCAAAACCAACAATAGATGTTTCTCCCATTATGCATATCCCTTCAAGACCGTATAATTTTGCGAATCCGATTATGAGGCCTGCTGAACCAAGGATATATCCTTTAGTTTTACCAAATATCACTTTGGTTTTTTTGAATTTGTCGACTGTTTTTAAGTTTGTGGCGTTGCCAAATACGCGTGGCGAGTCGCCGAGTTTTTCATTTGAAAGGTAACCTCCTATCGTGTAAATAAATTTGCCGTTAAGCTCATTCATAAAAAACCGTACTATTTTCTCATTTAATTCGTATTGTCCTTCCGGTAATGCCTGGAAGTCGCCAGTAAGTAAAATTATTTCTGTGCCTGCACCCTTCGGTTTAATAAGATAAAATTTATTGTTTATCATTTTAATTCCGCCGTTTTTGGTCATTGCAACTTGGTAAGGAAAATAGGGGGAGTAAAGAGTCGCTATTTTTTCTGCTTTGAACTCTTTTTTTATGTGCTCCGCCACTATCCTTCCTACATTTCCTATTCCGGGCAACCCTACTATTAGGATAGGGTTCTTCAATTTAATGTCCTTTTTCATTATTATTGTAGTTCCTTTCATAAAAATCCCTATTGTATCAATTTCTTCGTCTTGATGACGATAATCGCAATGCCAGAATAATCCCTTTTGTTAATTTATCTTGAATTTGTGTCTTTGTGAGTTTTACTGCGTAGTTTCTTTTGACGCACTGATAATTATATGAAGATTTATATAAATTTTACTTATTTTATTCTGCGGTTCGCTCTCATCCCGCAATGAAAACCTTTGCTAATTTCTAGGTAGGTTTTGTTTTTAATTATTACAAGGTGTTTAGTATGTCAGTCTTCTCTTTTTTCAGTTTTTCCTTTTCTAGAGAGTATTTTCCTTCTTTTAATTTGTTTTTTATTACCTCTATTGAATCCTTTATCTTGTTTTCGGCGATTATATAATCTTCTGCTTCTGCAACTAACCTGTATTTGGGTGCAGAAATGTATTCTACTGAGACTCCGTTGCCTTCTATTTCTGAAAGGATATTTTTTATTTCGGATATTCCTTTTTTGGTATTATATGAAACCAGGGATAGAGTATAAATTACTTTGTACACCTTTTCTTTTTTGTTGGATTCCAGAAGTTTTAGAACCATATCTTTCAGCTTTTTGGGTATTGCTGACTTTTTGAATTGTTCAGAATTTTCTGACGCATTTTGCATAAATTGAGTAAACCCTCCGAAGTCGGTCATTATGTAATTTACATACTTGTCCTTTTCGGTTTGGTCTATTATTTTTAGCTTTTTCATTGCTTGCTGAAATAAGGCTGAAAGTCTTTTTTCTAAATTATACGTATTAAGTTTTTCTTTTGATTCTTTGTTTGTAATTTTTTTGATTGAAACGTCTATTGTTCCTTTCTCCTTGTCTATATAGATAACTTTGCATACTACTATCTGGCCGTTATGCACAAATTCGTGTATGTTTTTTATCCATCCTGAAGAAACTTCCCTTATCGGAAGAAAAACGTCAATGTCATTGTACTCTGGAAGTTTACAGTATGCACCGAACTGCGCCACTCTGATTACTTTCGCTATAACACTACTGCCCACTTGTGGTCTTAAATTTATTTCACCCATAAACTCCTTTAGATAATTATATTATGCAGTTTCTAGTTTCTTTTTTGTTCTTGTGCCCATAACCCTTTCTATAGTATAATTGCATTTTATGCATTTTAGCAATACTTTTTGCCGCTTTGATACTTTTTTTACTGGCGTAGGTCCTTTTATCTTGCCGTGATAACCTAGCAGTTTGCGGTTTCTTCTTCTTGTCCCTATATTTAAACCTATCCCTCGACCAGAACCCTTAGAATAAACTTTTACAGCGTGTTTTGTGTGGGTATTGCATTTCGGACAGTAGGTTGTGATCTCTTTTGACATTTTCATTTTTATCACTATATAATTTTGCAGATATTGTTATTTATTAGAAACTTTTTATCTTCTTCGTTTTCCGCGAATATAAATTGGTCTTTCTCTAAAGGACCTATTTCATTGCCTGAAGGGAGTATTATTTTTGGGATTGATTGCAATGCCAATAAATTTTTATTGTCCGTTTCTTCAAGGTTCAGCTTTTCTGAGTTTATGATAACTAATAGTTTTTCGTAATAGTTTTGTTCTATAACAGGCATTGGCTGAGGTACTTGTTTATTATATGCCAAGTAAATTAATATCTTCTGCTTTCTTTTTTTATATATATTATATAACATTTTTAGCATGTTCTCTTTGACTGTATCAGTTTCTTCTGTCGATTTGACTGGTTTTTTTATAAAAGTTATAATTTCATCGTAAAATGTTTTAGGTATAAACTGTATTTCTGAAGTTTGCTTTTCTTTTTGCCAGATTTTCCATACATTATCAAGAATTTCAGAATCGTTTATTATACCACCCTATTATTCCGTTATTATTTATATTCGTTTTAAGGTTTTTTTATATTTATTAATAATGATTTTATTAACATATAATAATATAACATATTGGCTGATTAGTGGAACTGCAGGGTCTGGCTGTATTTAGCGAGGAGTGGATTTGAACCACCGATCTCCGGGTTATGAGCCCGGCGGGCACTCCAGACTACCCCACCTCGCTCTAAAAATATAATCAGCCAATTAATATAGTCACAAACAATAATATTTGTAAAGAAAAGAATATAATAATAAAGGATTATAACAAGCCAGTACAATAAAACAAAAAAAGGGTATTTATGATAAAATTAATAATATTTGACTTAGGAGGGGTAGTAATAAATTATTACGAAGAGCAGTATTTTGATTTTTTGAGCAAAAAAACAGGCATAAATACAAAAAAAATAAAAGCAGCATTTTCTGACATAATAAAACAACAAGAAGCAGGAAAAATAACTCTATCAGAAATGGAGAAAATAGCAATAAAGCGGCTCAATATAAACCGCAACGTCTTGGAGTGGTCAAACACATTCAAAAGAATAGCAAAACCAAACAAAAAAACCCTCATAACTGTCAGGCAACTAAAGAAAAATTATAAAGTCGTACTGCTAACCAATATAAGTTATAGTAGGTATATTTCCGCAACACGATTTATTTTTGACAAAACTCTTTTCAAAAAAAGGTTTGTATCCTGTTACTTAAAGATGAGAAAACCAGACAAAAAGATATACCTCTATGTACTAAAGGTGATGAAGGTTAAGCCGAGCGAAGCAATCTTTATAGACAATTTAAAAGAGAATGTTGCAGGTGCGGAAAAGGTAGGCATACACGGACTGCTCTTCACAAGCAATGAAAAGCTTATAACAGATCTCAAAAAAATCCGAATCCGTTTTAACTAATTCAAAACCTCTTTTCAAGCAACCTATAGAGTGGAAGAAAAAATGTGAGATGGGAGGGTCCATCTCGTTTGCAATTACTTATATTTCCTCTCCTTTAACCTAGTTTTTATTCCGTTGCAGTCTACCTTAATCCTTACTTGATACTCTTTCCACCAACCGCTTCTTGCTCGCTCCCTCACCAAGCCATACGCAAATGCTGTTGTTTTGACTGCTTCATATATCTCACTCACTACTTTGCTTTCCACTTTCGGGTTAAGGATTTCACAGGTCTCCCTCAAAACCATTTTTATAGACTTTTCTGCATTTTCCGTAGCTTTCGCTAACTCTTTTTTCTTTTTTTCTTCCACTCTATCACCCAGAGAATGAGACGGTTACCGCACCGTATTTTATGGCGTCGGTCACGCTCTTTCTTATATATATTTACTAAAGTAAAATATTTATACTTTATTAAAAATAATTACCTCTAGTATCTATTAAAATTATGATACGAGAATAAAAGAGAGAAACGGTATAACACAACCGGCAAGTAAAAATATACCAACATCCTTATTTATTTACTTTAGTAGCAAGATTTATATATTTATATATTCATAATTATATTGCCGGGTTTTTCTCGGTTTACCCAGAAATGAGGCGGCAACATGCCGCCTTAAATTATAATGTTTACAAAATTTATTTATCCTATATTTATGCTTGCCCTATCAATCTCTTTATTTTTGGCAATTTCAACTATCTGGCTTTTTTCTTGCAATCTTAATTTATAAATAAGCAGCGTTGCACCATTCACCGCATTAACATAATCTGCCTTTTCAAATGCAGAAGCACCTTTATAATTAACATCCTCAATCACTCCAGATATCCCGCGATTATAACTAGCAATTACTAAAGAAACCATGTCCTGAAGTTTTGGATCAGGTTGCACCCCTTCCAACAAATCTGAAAAATATTTAATTATACTGTTTTTGCCATCATTACCAATTAATTTTGTTACTGCCTCATTTAAAATTGCAGTGCCTGCGCCGATATTCATTTTAGGATTAAATACATTTTCCCAATTAAGATTATACTTTTCAAAATGTATTGGATTTATCTGCATAAGCCCTGCTGCGCCAACATCTGATTTTTCATAATTTTTACCCGCAGATTCAATCATAATAATGCCACAGATAAGTTCTGGAGGGAGATTATACTCTTTTGCGATAGGTTTTACCTCCTCCCAGAATTTTTCTATGACGCCGCTTGCAATTTCTACATTAACATTTTTACTGTATTTGCCGTATTTTGCTATTATTTCATGGATCGGAATAGTTTTTGGTGCGTACATTAAAACGAAATTATTTTGTTTAACTCTCTGTCCTCCCCATAACTCTTTATTCATTTTAGTTGAATAAACAAAAGGCAATAAGGATATGTGATTTTTATTCTGTTCAACCAATCGATAAGTCAACCTTTTCTTATTTTCAATATGCTTATATCCCTTGTTTAATAAAATAGTGGCTGCAGGTTTTCCTGATTCTGATACTGATACTGGTTTTGAAATATTCGGTGCCGTCAAAGAAGCCACGCCAACAAATGCCGTAAGCGCAACTATACCTAAGGCTGCCTTGACTTTTTTAACCTTCTCTATGGCCTTTAAATTTTTCCTTGTTTTTTCTATGTCTATCGATTTATCCACCGTTATGCGCCTCTTTTCAAACTTATCCTGTCCTAAATCTCCTAAATATCTAATAATCTTTTAATATTCTATTTATCTAAATATTTATACCTAATCACAAAAACGGCGGCGCTATCAAATAACCTGTTCAAGGAAAACCAAGTTCCCTATTTTGTCATTACTTTACATGAATCCTTTTCGACAATTAGCAAAACTTCTGATTGTGAAACAATTTTATTTCCCGTTTCGACCAGTACAGGGTTTCTTTTTAGCGCCCCTGTTTTTACAAGTTCTTGTATTCCAGAATAAAGTGCAAATTTTGATCCCGCCATTTCCGCAAGCCACCTAGCAGCAAACGGCTCATTAGCGTATCTCTCTTTTATTTTAGCCAAAATATTTCTGGATATTTGGGATCTTGTCTGTGTATCCTCTACATATGTATATATTTCACATAGGTCTCCATCGGTCACAAACCCTTTTCCTGAAGAGATAGTGGCAAAAGGCTCTATGGCAACCACCATACCCTCTTTGAGTTCTGTTTCATTATCGTCCTCGTAGTTAGGTATAAATATTCCTCCATGCAAATTATTTTTTTCGACACTGTGCCCGCCAAGATTTCTTATGGGAATCATCCCAAATTTTTTTATACTATCTTCTATAATTTTCCCCACCTCTTTTGCTTTTATCCCGTCTTTTATGCTGCTTATTGCATTTTCAAGTGCACTCTCGGTCGCTTCCAAAAGATTTTGATTTTCTCCAGACAAATCAACAGTGACTGCGCAATCGCCATAAAATCCTTCCTTCTCTGCCCCAAAATCTATTTTTACGACGTCTCTCTCTCCAAATACCCTATCATCATCTAAAGACGGAGTATAATGTGCCGCCTCGCTGTTTATAGACAAATTCAAGGGAAATGCCAGTCCAAACCCGCTGTCTAAGACAAATTTTTCAATACTTTCGGCAATATCCAATGCCTTCGCCCCAGGTTTTACTATATCCTTCGCCTTCATGATTGCTTTGTACGAAATTCTTCCTACGTCTTCGAGAATTTTTTCGTTACCCGTTCCTGTACCATTTTCCGTTTTTTCTTCATTCATTAATTCACCAAATATTCAATCATAATTTTTTCTGCGTCCCAATCCCCTTAAGTTCATCCTCATTCAAATTCAATTCTTTTAGTATCCTCATTGTAGCTGGCATTATCTGGTTGTTGATATAATATTCAGCATCATAATCCTTCGCAAATTCCAAAAGTTCTGCCTTGTCTGATATGGAACTGCCTGCCTTTGTTATCACATAACCTATTACAGAATGTTCAATTTCACTTCTTTTTTTCCCGTTTTCGATAGCCTTTTTCGCCGCCGCAAGTTCTGGGGATTTTATGTCATAACTATCTATACCTTTTCTTAAATGTGTGTTTATTACAAGTTCGCTCAAAGGAACTTCTCCATCCCTCAATTTTTTAATAACATCTTTTATAATCCCTATTGATTTCTCAATACTGCCCTCTTTAAGTATTGTCTCCAATACCTCCCTTTGCGTATCTCGCGCAATCTTCGACCAATCCCTTCTGACAAGTTCAAATCCCCTTATTTTTATCCTTCCCGATTCTGTAATCATTGCATATTTCTTCTTTGCACCCAAAGAATTCGATTTTTCATTTTTTTTGCTGACAAAGATTCCCCTAACATAAAAATTTTCAAGTTCAAGTTCCATCCCATCAGGAAGTTTTCCGTTAAACTTTTTTATTAATTCAAGTACATAATCCTTAGTCTTGCTTTCGAGCAACAAAACAACCGAATCTGTATCAGCGTATAGAACGCGTAATCCCCCATTTTCCACTTCTTTGATAGCTTCTTGGATATATCTGCGACTATAAGCGGTTATGCTGGCCGCACATTCCCTAGAATACCATCTAGATCTTGAATACCCCAGATACCCATAAAACGCATTTGCAGGGATTTTTAGTGCCTGTGACCTCGACCCCAAGGAGATATCCCCTGGGTTTTGCTTGTAAATCTTTTTTACTTTTTTCCTTTCGTTTATCAATATTGTAAGGATTGTAGGCATTATACTCTTACGGTTTTTACTAAATTTTATCCCTATCGGGGATTCATAATACTCTTCACAATCTACACATATTGAAGACGGGTCTATGTTGTGGGCAATTATTACCGAAGGATAAAGACTTTTAAAATCAAATATCGCCAAATTATTGTACACTCCGGGATCAGGTGTCTTTACAAATGCCCCTTCAACCGGATTTTGCAGTCTTCTCCTTATTTCTTTTTCGTCAGGTTTATTGGGGATTATCTCGTTAAACAGGAACGCATACCTCATTAGCATATATTCCACAAGCTGCCCTGTAGTGGAAACGGATGTGTCGCTTATCATACTCCCAGTAATTCTTGAAAGTTCAATCATGATCGGAAAAAAGGTATCGTAAACCTTCTGTAGTGCGAAGGAATCATCAAGATTGTATTCTGCAAGGGTTTTCCTGTCCTCTTCTTCCCCGTCCCACATATTATAAATCTCTTGTTTTTGTATACTCAGTTTTTTCCCGCCTATCTCTTCATAAACATTCTTCAGCGTATAACTGTTAAGCTTGAGAAGATGTTCTGCCGCATCGACAACAGCAATAAATTTTATAACCAAATACATATCTATATGTACTCTTCCGCCTATTTTTACCTTGTTCACAAGCCCGTGTTTTTCTATTCTGGTATCTCCAAAATTTCTACTTAGGTTAAATTTTATACCGAGTACATTTGCCCTTTTAATCAGATAATCAATATCAAAATTTGCCGAATTATACCCCGACAGGACATCAACATCAAGCTCGTTTACCACATCTAAAAATCTTTTGATTGATTCTGCCTCATCCTTTACCTGTACCACAAAAGGCAATCCAATATTTTTATAAGTTATTACCTTGCTCTCTGTTTTTGATTGGGAACGGAAAGAATAGCTTATCATAAGGATAGGATCTTTTTCAGGAATCGATTTTCCCCCAGGGTTATACGTTTCGATATCAAAACACATTATATTCAGTTCCTGTGCAGAATCTTCACTGCCATTTTCCATAGATATCAATTCATAATCCTCTTTTACAGCCACTCTGAATTTATATGTTTTAAATGGTATTATCCCCTTGTCTATCGCATACCTTTTCGCAAACGGAATGTCATATTCATAACATCTCCCATATCTACCAAGATATTCGCTGAATCGAGGAACTTCTGCGGGGTTGCTTAGGTATATCTGAAATAATTCTGTATTTACCCCTAATATTATTTTTGATACTTTTTTAATTTGAAGAGGTCTGATATTTTTCCCGTTTTCAGCAGGCAACGAAATTTTTTCAATATCTATGTTTTTTTCTGGGGAAAAATAAAAGTATGGTCTAAATTTCCTATCTATTATGTCATAGGAAAAAGCATCGTTGCCTTTTACGGTTATCCGTATATTGACCAATTCCATAGAAAAATAATCTATATTAAGCACTATACCCTCTACCTCCTTTATCTTCTCGCTATCAGAAAGTATTTCCCCCATACTTTTATTTGCATATAAAAGTTATTATTTGTTGTTTGTAAAGACGTTACGCCCATCACACCAAACTCAACAATTTATTTTGGGTATACACAAAATCTATTAACTTTACCTCCAAAAAAACATATATGTTTTCTTTAAAGGCGTTTCTGAAACTTACAAGGATAGAACACAGTATAATGCTGGTAATAGCAGTAATAGCAGGAGAGCTTATAGCAAACGGCGCAAGGCTTCCTAACACTGTGCCATTTCTACTAAGCCTAGTTACGCCTATTTTCATAAGTATGGGTTCATTCGCAATAAATGATTATTTTGATGTGGAGCTCGACACGGAGAATATGAGATTTGACAGGCCACTCGTTTCCAAGGCAATGAGCAAAAGAAGTGCCCTAGTAATATCCTATGTATCTTTCTCCTTAGGGGTAATCGCCGCCTTTTTTATAAACATTCCCGCATTCATAATTGCGTTCATATTCGCCTTTTTGGCGGCATTCTATAGCTACAAGCTCAAAGAAACCTTGCTGATTGGAAATGTGTATGTGGCATTTTCCATGGCGATACCTTTCATATTTGGTAACTATGTGGTTTCATATGTAATAAATCCAAATGTTCTGATAATATCGGTGATAATACTTTCAAGCGGTCTTGCAAGGGAAATACATGGCATGATAAGAGATTTCAAAGGAGACAGGAAAATACGAGACTTGAAAAGTGTGCCTTATTATATAGGGATAAAAGAATCTTCCTTAGTGGCATTCGGGCTTTATATAGTGGCAATATTATTGAGTATTTTCATGTTTTTTTTCCTCCCTCCTTTTCACTCCAATCTCTTCTACCTTTTTGCGATAGCAATTGTTGATGCTGTACTCATTTATGTGAATATCGGCTATTTGTCGCTAAAAGGGATAAAAAACAGGAAAAAAATGTTCAAATTGTCGCGAAATCTGAGTCTTGCTGCAATGAGCGCCGCGTTGATAATATTCCTTCTTTCAAATTTTATTTACATATAATTTTGAATAAGTATTTACTTGTAGTACATTTATAAGCCCGCAAGAAGGACCCACCGCAGTTTTCTAGTTTAGTTTTTGTTTTATCTGCAAAAAGGATGTTTTTGAAGCCATTGACACTGGTTTATACACACATAGCAGGTATGCGTAAGTCATGTCGCTGGATGAGGAATCATATCCATAAAATTGTATTGCAAGCCCCAGCGAAAATGCCGGAAGAATATCCCCCTAGCTACATTCGCTGTATCCGCATTTTGGGCACGTGAAGCAGCCTTCTGCGGCCACCATAGCCGTTCCGCAGTTTGGGCAATTCGCTTCCCTTACAGGAGAGAATACATAGTCGTTAGCCTGTTCCTTTATCGAGGACATAGTAGACTCCTCTTCAGTGTTTTTATGCAAATTTTTTACTTCCTTAAGGCTCTTTTGCGAGTTATCAATAGTTCTAAGAACCTGCGAACTTTTGCTGCTATCCCTATATACTGTTATTCCCTTGCATCCGAGCTTGTATGCCAACATATAAGCATTTTCTATATCTTGAGGGGTCGCATAACGCGTAAAATTTATTGTTTTTGATACCGCATTATCAGTATATTTCTGGAACGCAGCTTGCATCTTTACATGCCATTCAGGAGCTATGTCGTGTGCAGTAACAAACAATTTCCTTATCTGTTCAGGTATCTCTTCAATCTCTTGAATTGAAGTTTTTCCAGCAAGCTTCTTAATCAACTCCTCAGAATAAAAATTTTGTTCGAGTGCATATCTCTCGAATTCGGTATTCACTTCTATTAAATTTGAACCAAGACTTTCTTTAACATTCCTCATATAGACAACTGAAAATATCGGCTCTATTCCCTGCGAAGCGCCGCCAGAAATTATACTTATCGTGCCTGTTGGAGCTATTGTAGTCACTGTAGAATTTCTAAGGGGTTTGTATCCGAGTTTAGCCCATATGCTATTTTTGAATTCGGGAAATGGGCCCCTTTCCGTCGCAAGCTCCTCGCTAGTTTTCCTTGCAGTTTCGGTAATGACTTTCATCACCTTTTCCGCAATCATTACCGCCTCGTTGCTGTCATATCTCACGCCAAGTTTTATAAGCAAATCCGCCCACCCCATGACCCCCAAACCGACTCTTCTTATTGCCTTAGTAGTTTCTTCTATCTGTTTTATTGGATACTTGTTTACTTCTATAACATTATCTAGAAACCTTATTCCTATCCTCACCGTATTTCTAAGTTCTTCCCAGTCTATCTCATAATTATGGTCAACTGTCTTGACCATTTTTGAAAGATTGATTGATCCGAGATTGCACGAATCATAAGGATATAATGGTTGTTCGCCGCAATTATGGTTTATAAATCCATTGGCCACGTAGATATTGTATGCAGGGACAGAAAAATCAAAAAAATCATCTTCTATTGTAATAAGCTCCTTTATGGGCAGAAAATCCAGTTCAAATTTTTTTCTTTCTTCATTGAACGAAATATTTGCTATCCTATCATTAATAAAAAGCTTGTCCGCCCTGCTCCATCCTCCCTCAGTCAGAATTCTATGCTCTAAAGTTACTGTTATCTCATTTCCGTCAACGATTATCCTGACTCCTTTTTTCTTTCCGACATGCCATATTGTTGCATTTTGTTCTATAAATACGACTTCTTTTGAATTTGTAGTTGCAGGAACCATAATTTTAGTAGGGTATGACAATTCGCCTGCACATTTTACAATGCCTCCATTAATCAAAATATTCATCTGTTTGTCGACTCTTGCAGCACATCTTGCAACTTCATATAACTCTTTCGCAGATTTTAATCCAGAAGAGGTAAATATCATTGAATCTTTAGAAACACAAGGATTTGTGGATTCTATAGGTCCATAACTAGGAACAGGATTCGAATAACTCGAATTCATTCTGTCTATAAATACAATCCCAGGGTCTCCAGTCTTCCACGCCATTGTTATTATTAAGTTCCATACTGCCCTTGCATTTAGTGTTCCAACAGGTTTTTGCGTTTTTGGATTTATCAATTCATACCCTTTATTATCGTTTAACGATTTCATAAATTTGTCTGTTATGGCAATTGATATATTGAAGTTTCTTAATGCTCCCTCGGTCTCTTTTGACATTATGAAATTAAGAATGTCCGGGTGATCCACCCTCAATATTCCCATATTCGCGCCCCTTCTCTTCCCGCCTTGTTTTATTTGTTCTGTGGCGCTATCAAATATCCTCATGAATGAAAGAGGACCGGAAGAAACCCCACTAGTTCCCCTCACAATATCATTTGCAGGTCTAAGTCTGGAAAACGAAAATCCCGTACCGCCCCCACTTTTGTGGATAATTGCGGTATATTTTAATGCATCGAATATCTCCTCAATAGAATCCCCTACTGGCAACACAAAACATGCACTGAGCTGTCCTAATTTTGTCCCCGCATTCATAAGAGTCGGTGAATTAGGCATGAATTTAAATGATACCATAATATCAAAAAATTGTTCTGCTATTTTTTCTATTTCAGCGTTAGTTTTTCCAAATTCTTTTTCTGCTTCTGCTATCGCCATCGCAACTCTTCGGAATAACTGCCCGGGCGTTTCCACTACCTTTCCGCTACTATCTCTTAAAAGATATCTTGCAGCTAACACAATAAGGGAGTTTATAGGCAATTTGAGATCGTCTTCAGGTATCCCTAGTGACGCTTTAAAAAACCTTATCTCTGCACGTTTATTCCTATACAATATATACGCTTTTGCAACTGTCGCATCTGCATCCATAAGAACATTTTCCACAATATTCTGTATCTCCTCTACTTCGATTTCTTTTTTTCCTGTTTTGTTTATTTTATCTATAACAAGTTCTGCAACATTCAATGCTTTACTCTGAAGTTCCTTATCACTGTGCATAGGATAAACATTAATAAATGCCTTTTTTACAGCATTTGCAATTTTGTTTTCGTCAAAATCTACTACGGTCCCATTTCTTTTGATAACATTTTCAATCGCCATTGCAACACCCAAACACAGATAAGAATAAGAAATAAGATTTATAACAAGTATTGCATCGAATTAATTAGCAGTGTAATCAAAGAACAAGATAACCTTTTTATTTGTTATTTTTTACCCTCCTATTTTTTATATGCAGAACTTAGCAAGCCTTCTTCGGAGACAGGATAAAAGCGGCATAGGAGAACCGAGAAACATATAAAACATATCCTGATGTGATGATTGCACGAACATATCAAAATCCCATTCTCTTCTAGGAGAAAATGGCACCTTTCTCGATTATTCAAGTATTTTTTCAGCAGAATCAGACACTTCCAACTTTTTCTTAAGATTAGCCCAAGCTTCTTTATAATTTTCATATTCCTTTCTTTCCACAGTATAATAAAGCCAACTTATGAATTTGGCTTGTGGTATATTTTTCTGCGAAATTTCACTAATATCAAAAGAATTCACGGTTTTCCATCTTAAATTCTTTGCCATTTCAAACTCCTCCTTTATTTCGTCGGATTTCAAGTCGGAACAGTTTCCATTTACCAATACCTTATGAGTTTTCCAAGAATGCCCAGAAGCAAAAGAAGCAATCAATACGGCAGTAGTATAAATCAACTTGTCATCATTGGTATATTCATTTTTTTCCTTGCCGGCAACTTTATAAATATCTTCTTTCAATAAGTCATATTTATTTAAATTATGTTTTATAGGCATAGGGGACCACATAAAAATTTCGCAACGCTAAACTATAATATATATACATAAATAAAATTATATAGGTATGTTTTAAAATACCCGGAATTCTCTCTCTTTTAAAATGGAGAGAATGTCAAGAAGATAAAGATGCACAACGCCCTTATATTCTCAAAATAAGATTTGTCGTCACAGACCTAAAAACATAATAAAGTTGCCTGAGCTAGCATAAACGGGAAAAAAGATAAAATATTTAAAAATGATCTTTAATAGTTATATTAAGATAATATGTCAATATTTGGTTTTTTAAGAAAAAAAGGCATAAACAATAATGTCGCTGAGCCACCATACAAAATTGTTACTGAATGGTTCCCTTACAAACTTTATGCAAATAAAAAGAGTTCATCCTCCCTTTCAGTAAAAATAAAAAATAATTCAAAAGAACCACAACTAACTTCCATTGAATTAGAGCTGCCAAATAAACTGAGTTTTGATGGAATGGGAATTTCGCGAAAGCGCGAAATGAAACTAGGAATTCTTCCTCCAGATTCCGAAAAAGAAATAAAATTTGATGTTATTAACAGTCTTGATGCAGACAAAGGAGAATACTCTTTGATATTGACCGTATCCTCTCATTATAGAGATTATGACCATTTTTTAAATATGGTTAAAAAGACAGTAGTGATAGAAGTAGTATAAAAACCTTCCAAGGTCGTCATCTCAATAAAGTAACATTATCTTATATTCTTTTTTTCATCAGTAGAAATGCCCTTGTCATTATCTTTATTTTTTATGCTCTGTTCCTCCAATATGTTATATATACTATTCAACAATTCAGCTACTTTGCTTCCCTTATCTGTTAATTTCACTGTCTTTATTTTTCCATGCTTCTCATTATATACTAAATTAAGTTTTTCGCACGCGGAAATAAAATTACATGTATGCACATAAGTGGTATTGGTCGCTCTCGCTAAGCTAGAGATATACCAGCTTTGTGACTGGTTTTTTAATGCAATAAGGATTTTCGCATGTTTTTCTTTTATTAATATTTGCATAATTACCACAAAATTTATAAATTAATATTATATATCAAGACATTATAAAAATAGCAAAGAATATTAATTCCTTTCGGTAAATAATTATATGTAAAAGGTGACCAAAATGGCGAAATTTGTGATAGCAAAACAGCTTGTCGGAAAAAAAGTTATAAGTACTAGTGGATATGATCTTGGAAGGTTTGTCGATGCGGAAGTAAACAAGGTATCAGGCAAAATAACCTACCTCCTTGTAGAAGCGAATGTAGATAGTGCGCTTGCTAACAAACTTTCTGAAGACGGACAGGTAAAAGTACCCTATAACGCTGTAACTGCCGTAGCTGATTATATAATGGTGGATACCAAGAATATGAGTAGCGTATCGTGAGCATATTAATTAACCGGTATGTTTCATGATAGTGTGCGGCGGCGACGAAGCGGGAAGAGGGGCACTAGTGGGACCATTGGTAATTGCCCTAGTTTCAATTAAAAAAAGTTCAGTTCACAAGCTCCCTGAATTCGGGGTTAGGGACTCAAAACTTCTATCCCGAAAAAAGAGGGAACTGATATACAATAAAATTATAGACATAGCCGAAGATGTGCAGATAAACAAGATAACCCCTACCGAAATAAACGACGCAATGAAGAATAATATATCTCTCAATGAGGTCGAAGCGATACATTTTGCAAAACTCTTCGATAAATTTGATACCGATATAAGTACTCTTTACCTGGATTCGCCAGATGTGATAGAAGAAAGATTTGGCATGCGGATAAATGTTTTAAGTAACAAATCCACAAGAGTCAACGGTACTGCAAAGAAAAAGGATAAAAACAGAAGGTTTACAAAGATTATTTCAGAGCACAAGGCAGACTCAAAATATTCAGTTGTTTCAGCCGCAAGCATAATAGCAAAAGTTGAAAGGGATTGGGAGATAGACAGGATTAGTAATTCATTGAAAATAGATTTTGGTTCGGGATACCCATCGGATCACAAGACAATAGACGCCGTAAGAAAAAATCTAAAGAATCCGGAGTTAAACAAGCATATAAGATCTTATTGGAAAACAATAAACAACATAAAACAGAAAAAGCTATTTGGTTTTGATTAATCTCCTACACAAATAAAATCAGAAATGTTTTATATCTCTTTTTTGATTTATCCTTTAGGGCCTGTGGCGCAACTTGGACAGCGCACGCGGCTTCGGACCGCACGGTTGCGGGTTCAAAATCATTTCTAACTACTAGAAATTATGAAAATCCCGCCAGGCCCGCTTGCGATAAATCATCTACTGTTCCTGTATTTTTATTTGGCTTATACCTAATGGAGGGATAAGTCCAAGCGAATAAGCAACAAGGGTTCCTGTGGCGCTGCATCTGAAATTGATTCCATTCATCACTTCTTCAGCGAGTTCTGTAGGCAGTATATGCTGCTCTCCCCATTTTTTCATTATTTTTTCGACATTATCTTTCGATTCTTTGAGCTCAACCTCTCCAGAAAGTTTCATCTGTCCAACACTTTTCGAATTCTGAGAATCGCCATTAAAATAATCTGCAACAAAACTATATTTTACAGAAATATTTTCATTATCTGCCTTTACATCTTCCAAATTAACATTTATCTTTGGAAACCTTTGCAGGGCTAATTGTTCTACTGACTCCACTCTGCCTTCCACGCTATATATATTGAATCCCGTTATCATACTATCACTTTTATACTTTTATACTTAAATTAATAATTAAAAATGTTATTATAAAAATTAAGAAGTATATTATAACATCCAAAAATTTAATCTGCAGCAAAAGCAGAAGGAAAGAATTAAAAATGTTGAAATGTAGAAAGAATTGACATTATCGAGGTGGTATATTGACAGCGCAGTACAAATTGATGGTATTTATCTTCTTAGCATTGGCCCTTATATTATTTGCCAATATCTCAAATGCTTCATACACCGTTACTCAAATAAATACAACAGTGATAATTAATCTGAATTCTACTGCGCAAGTTATGGAGTCTATCAATATTTCGATAAGCAACGAATCCCTCAAACAATATAGCATAGACCGGGCAGGATTGAACCTCACATTAAGCAATTGGCAGTCAATTATAAGCCCACAAATAGTCCCACATATAATAAATCCAAAAAGCGGGGTGTACGGATTCAATCTTCTTCCCGGTCCGATAAAGAAAACTTATTACGGCGGAATAGCTACAATATATATGAATTATTATGTCAAAAACGTGACTTCAATAAACCAGACTGGTCCGCGAAACTTTATATACACCTTTAATTCAGACGTATTAAACTTCGCCCATGGTTCAAACGGTGTTGTATTAGGTCCAAATACCAGGCTAAATATAATATTACCCCCAACTTCAAAAATCATATCTATATATCCGATACCAGATTCTCCGCAAACAACTCTCGGAAATTTTACTAATATTACAAAGGTATCATGGTTTGATGGCGAACCATTATACAACTTCAAGCTGGTTTTTGTGTCAAAAGAAAGCATTTTTGATGAAGTCATCAAGTTTTTCAATTCACTTTATGCCCAATTAGGTATATTCTTATACTTAATAATAATCGGAGTAGTGCTCGCCATAATTTTCTATACTTATATTAAAAATCATAAGTGAATGTGGTTGCTTTGGAACAAATAAAAGTACTTAACTTGTTTAAAAAATCAGGTTTTATAAGTATTACTGATACTTATTTAAAATTAGGGATTAGCGAGGAAGAATTGAACAAATTAATAAATGACTTAGAATCGCAAGGCTTAATTACCATTGTCAGAGGTAGGTCAAATACTATCAAAATCACCGAAGAAGGAGAAAAAAATTTGGAAAAAGGCTTTCCAGAGGAAATTTTATTAAAGAAACTGGACAAAAAAACCGCAAAAATTTCCGAGATAGACAATATAGCAGTAATATGGGCAAAAAAGAATGGCTGGATCAGAATATCTGACGGAATAGTAAGCTTAAGTGATAATGTTGATGCTAAGAATTATGAACAGAGAGTAGTCCTAGAAAAAATAAAAACTTTAGGGAACAGTAAAGAAATTCAAACCTTCATAAACAGCAATATAAATACAATAAAAGAACTCGAAAAGCGGAAACTTATTCTGATAAAAGAAAATAAGGAAATCAATTCTATAGAGATTACAGAAAAAGGCAATTATGAAGTTGAAGAGGAGGGTATTTCTCAACTTACAAGAATCATGATAAAAGAAAAATTGTGGGAAGGGAAAAAATTCAAGAGTTATTCAATAAACGAAAGAAGTAGAGCATACAACGCAAGGTTGCATCCAGTGCATAAATTTTTGAATAAGATAAGAAACATCTGGGTCGGGATGGGATTCAATGAAATGAGAGGACCGATTATCGAATCGGCGTTTTGGAATTTTGACGCCCTATTTTCACCTCAAGATCATCCCACGAGAGAAATGCAAGATACTTTTTTCCTTTCAAATCCGAAAGAGATAGGCATAAATGATTTGGAACTTCTAAACAATGTAAAAAGAATGCACGTTAAAGGTTGGCAAAGCAAATGGAGTGGCGAGCTTGCAAAGCAGGCTCTTTTGAGGACTCATTCTACAAACGTTTCAGTGCGCCATATAATGAAGTTTGGAAATGAAAGCGTTTATCCAATAAAGTTGTTTTCTATAGGTAAGGTTTTTAGAAACGAAAGCATAGACTACAAGCATCTTGCTGAGCTTTTTCAGTGCGACGGCATAATAATAGGAGAATCCCTAAATTTATCAAATCTGATGTATACTCTCAAAATTTTTTTCCACGAGCTCGGGCTTGAAGTGAAATTCAAGCCGTCTTATTTCCCGTTTGTAGAACCCGGAATGGAGATATTTTATTACGATGAAAAGCACAAAGATACAATAGAATTAGGCGGCAGCGGAATAATAAGAAATGAGATAACGAAAGCGATGGGAACCGATAAAAAAGTGCTAGCATGGGGAATAGGTATAGACAGACTAATGTTTAATTCTTTAAATCTTGATTCTCTTTCCACCCTTTACAAGAATGAGATAGGGTGGCTTAGAAGCGTTAAAGATATCTAGGTAGTTGTATGGCAGTTGTAAGTTTTGACATTTCTGATTTCGAAAGAGAGGGCATTTCGTTAGATGAACTGAATAATATTATACCTGAAATAGGGATGGAAGTAGAATCCATTTCGGAAAACGAAATAAGGATAGATATAACCCCAAATAGACCAGACATGCTAGATTTTTTTGGATTGGTACGGGCAATAAAGTTAAAGGCAGTCAAAGAATTCCCAAAAAAATATAGTATAAAAAATCCTCAATTAAAAGAAATTTACATAGATGCCAAAAGGCGTCCTTATATCTCCGCTTTAGTGGTAAAAAACATTGACCTTTCAGGAAATAAGCTAAAATATCTGATAAACTTCACAGAAAAATTAGGCATCACTTACGGCAGAAAAAGGCAGAAACTTGCAATAGGGATACACGATTTTGACGAGATATCGGGCAATTTAAAATACAAAGACTCACAGGAAGGGGTAATTGTACCTCTAATCGAATTCAAGGCAAAGACATTTAAAGAAATTTTAGAATCCCATCCAAACAGCAAAAAATTCCCAGAAGTCGTAAAAGCAAAAAAAATAACATTTTTGTCAGACGCGGAAAAAGTGATTGCGTTAATCCCGATAATAAATTCAAACAAGACAAAAGTTACTGAGGATACAAAAAATCTTTTTGTAGACATAACAGGAACGGAAAAAAGCGTGGTGAACTCTATTGCAAATTTACTTGCGTGTTCATTTGCGGATCAAAATTGCGAATTGTTTCCTTGTTTGCTGCATTACGCAAAAAAAGAGGAGATCTCTCCATCATTAAACTATAAAAAAATAAAAATAAAAGGCAAAAACACAAGAAAATCAATAGGTTTTGAGATAAATGACAGAGAAATAATCGCATCTTTAAATACAATGGGTTATATTGCGGTAGTCGAAGGCAAAGGCATAGCAGTTTCAGTGCCTCCATACAGGACAGACGTACTAAACGAACAGGATGTCATAGAAGATGTTGCAATCGGATACGGTTACGCCAATATTAATCCAAAGCCCATATTCAGCGCAAGCAACAGGGTAGGAGCAGAAGATACCGTAACAAAAGTAGTAGATAACCTTTCAATAAACATGGTAGGTTTCGGATTTTCAGAGGCAATAAACAATTACCTGACAAATAAGCAGGCTAATTTTGACAACCTGCTTTTAACAAGACCTACAGATGCCAATGTGGTTTCAATAGCATATTCAAAAACAGAAACGCTGTCGATGTTGAGAACATCCATACTTCCGAGCCTTTTGCAAAATTTAAGTGCATCTGCACACGAACCCATGCCGCAGAGACTTTTTGAGGTAGGGGGCATTTTCGGTGTAAATGAAAATAAGGCCTTTGAAGACCTAACTCTTGGGTTTGTCAGCGAGCATTCAAAGGCAAATTTCATTGAAATAAAAGGGTATGTAGAACGTATACTCCAGTTGCTTGGTTATGAATATATATTCAAGGAATCAAAAAATCCCTCTTTTATCGAAGGAAGATATGCCGAAATAATAGTAGATGGAGAAAAGATAGGGGAATTCGGGGAATTGCACCCGCAAGTTTTGCTTAATTTTAAATTGGAGGAACCTGTTGCCGCAGCGGAGTTGAGAATACTAAAAAATGTTGATTATTAATTGCAAAATCCGCAATCTTGATACAGCGAATTTCCAT
>JAJZVQ010000048.1 GCA_021845575.1 Microcaldota archaeon
CGAAGACAGGATATTCAAAATGAATCCCGAAGAATTGCTTGCCGGCGCAAGGAAAATAATAGGCATTACAAACAAAAAATAAATGGCGCAAACAAAATTCAAATAAGATCGTGCAAGCATCATTGTTCATTTCATTTATAAATGCGGCAGAAAACCCGCAATTTCGGACATAAGGCATTATAATAACAATTTTGCGCAAAGTAGACAAAACCTTTAAATATTTAGATGGTCGCAAGTTACACAGTAAAAAAAAGGTGAACATCATGTTTGAATTTATACGAAAAGACGGCCGCAAAAATGATTCATATACAGACCTGCATTCTGCTTGCTGCAAACTCAACAATGGGCAAAATAGTCTATCGTTAAAGGAAAAGGAAGAAAGTTTCGAAGAGATTAACTCGGATTTATTTTCACAGCTTAAGTATAAAAACATGCATCCGCATAATGCAGCCCTAATTATTGGGCTCATGTCAAATTATACGCCTGCACCATTATTGGAATCACCAAAATTTCTGGAAACACTCAATCTGTTCAGCGAAAAGATGAACGACGAACTGGTTTCAAAAAAGATTAACCCTCACATAATAAAACAAAGGTTTGAAGATGCAGTGTCAAAACTGCCCAAGAATGTAATAAAAAACTCCAATCTGAAAGACCTGGAGAAAAACATAAATGACGCAATAGCAGAATCCGAAAAAGTACTTATAAGAAATTGATCCGACTTGCAGGGTAAGGCAATATATGCCGCTTTCATTCAAATTTGAACTTGCTCAGTGTCCTGTATCTTTTGCTTGAGAATGGAGCGAATTCCCTGCCGTTACCAGAGAAAAATTTTGAAAAGAATTCCACGTAAATGAGCCTTGCCCCCTGTATTCCAGGTTCAAATAGTGCGATGGCCATGTTGAACGTCTGCCCTAATATAAGTATAATAGTTCCTACAATCCCCAATAAAATCGAATGGTTCCAAGAATGCAAAAAAATGAAGTTTATCACCCCGGCAAGTATCACAGAAGCAAGAAGAATTCCTATAAGCCTGGTATACGAAAGGATATGGCTTATCAGCGAAGGCAACTCCATAAGTGAACTGAATTTCTCGATTGCCATTATTATCACGATGCCGGCAATAAGGAATATATATGATATCAGCGCTATCGGATTTGTTATTCCCATCTGCGAGCCATGCAGTATGTTCAGCCCCATAATCACGAACCCCCACGAAGTGATAAGCCATCCGAATTTACCTATTGCTTCCCTGTTTTCCCTTATCGCAAGTTTATTTGCAATTCCCAAAATAAACCCGCCAGAAACCATTGCAACTCCTATCCATCCAGACAGTACCAATAGGGTAGGCAAATTAGTTTCGATATTGAATAATGCGGTATAAGGAAGCTGAAATCCGAAATATTCATTGAACATCACGCCCAATCCTATTGCTATGATTGCCCCCGGGATTATCGATTTTGCGAGTATCTTCAATCCATTATCGCTTATTATAGTATGTACAAAAGAGGCGATTTTTTTCATTGTCTTACCGCTCTTTTTCGGCTTTTTTAATCTGTTAAGCAGCCATATCGACCCGACCAGCATCACCAATCCGTACCCGACATCCCCAACCATCAAACCGAAAAATATTGGAAAAATGACCGCAAATAACAATGTCGGATCCAACTCATTGCTTTTTGGGATGGAATAAAATCTTATAAAGAATTCAAATAATTTTACGGTTACCGGATTTTGCATTCTTGTCGGTGGCAATTCGTTAGTTTTGATTTGTTCTATCAGGAATTTTCCTCCGGTCGCTTTATCTAACGCGGAATTTATGCCTTTTTTACTGCTTTCAGGCATCCACCCTTCAATAACTATTACATTTTCGGTAATGCCAAATTTAGCCATTATATCGGTCTTTTCCATCTCTATGTCAAATTGTTCCCTGATAGCGCTCACTAAAGCGTAATATTTTTCTGAAATTGACATCAATCTGCTCTCTTTCTCTTTTATTTTTTCTTTAAAATCCTTGATAATCCTTTCCTGTTTTTCTATTAACGTCTTCGGCTTCCCTTCCAGCTCTGGCACCAAATCTATGTTTATTTTAGGGAATTGCATCATAAATGCGCCAAATTCCTTTTCATCCTTTTTGGCTATGCTTATTATGCTTTCTTCATCCCCATTTATTTCTGCAATGCTTCCCACTTTTTCCCTGAGTGCGCCTATTATAGGTTCAATCTCTTTTTTTTTCACGACAAATGATTCTATATTGTTATTTTTAAGTATGCTAATGTTTTCGTCAAACCACCCAATCTTCTTAAGCATATTATGCAGCAGCATTGCCTCTTTTTCGTTGGCTCCCATCAGGTTTATATCCTTTCTCAAGGATCCGACTTCTTCGTCAATGTTTATCCCATCCGCTTTTTCCGTAAGCTCATTTATGTCTGAAAATACGAATTTTGATTTTGATTCGACAGGAAAAAGCATCTTCTCAAGAGCCCTGAAGCGCTGTGCATACTGGGATATC
>JAJZVQ010000015.1 GCA_021845575.1 Microcaldota archaeon
GCAGATACTGCGTTTACCTTCACCTTCACGCGCTTTCCTATTTCGCTTTTATGTTTATTACTTGCCATATTTTTTAAGACTATCTGTTTATAGGAATCTGTCCTTCCATTGACGGACAACGGCGTCGAAGACGTAATCAATCCGTCAATCGTTTTCCCAATAAGCTTTGAGTTTATCGAATATTGGACTTTTCTTACTTCGTTAAAAAGCCTTATACTCCTATTTTTTATTACTGAATTCTCCAGCTGCTTCAGCGCAGAAGCCCTCGTATGCGGTCTTTTTCCGAACTTAGAGATGTTGGTCACGTCGGGCTTTGTCTTTTTTATAAGGTTTAACGTTGCTTCAAAATCCTCTTCTTTTTCAGTCGGATATCCGACTATGATATCAGTTTCTATGGAAATACCCTTCACACCCTCTCTCAGGATTCTAACATAATCCTCAAATTCTTCGACACTGCAGTTTCTCCCCATGTGGGATATGACTTCGTTGCTCCCTGACTGTATAGGCAGGTGAATAAATTTATATATTTTGTCAGATTGGAAAATATCTATCAATTTGTATATATCCAAGCGTTTGAAATGCTCTGGATTGAACATTCCAAGCCTTAACATAAAATCGCCTTCAATCCCCTCAATTCTGTTTAACAACTTTATAATGTCCGTATTCCTGTCAACGCCATATGCACCAGTATCCTGTGCAGTAAGCTGTATCTCCTTCGAAGAAGCTTTTATGCTGTTTTCTATTGCCTTTATTATAAGGTCCTCGGAAAAGCTGTTTAATGGGCCTCTTGCAAACTTTGTCTCGCAAAAGGAGCAATTTCCGAGGCAACCTTCGCTTATCGGAATTTTCGCAATGACATCGTCGATGTTCAATGGAAGGGTCAACTTGTCGAACCTTTTATAATCCAGCATATCTTCATTTTTTCCGTAATAAGCCAAATCAATTACCTCTCCTATACCTGCGATATTGCTCGAGGAGACAATGCTTGCATTCGGCGCATATCTTTTCAACATATCGCTGTTCGCCCCCGCCATGCATCCGGTAATTACCATCTTCTTGTTCTCCTTGTTCAATTGCCTTATCTTATAAAGAATCTTTATTTCAGTCGGCTCTTTAACAGTGCAGGTGTTTATAACTACAACATCGGCATCTTTTTCGTTGTCGCATATCGATGCATTTCTATCCAAAAGGATTGATTTTATTATTTCGGAATCCGCTTGGTTCAATGTACAACCATAAGTCTTTATATATATTTGCATAAAAAACACTAATAGCAATATTAATATCAAATCAGCATTCTTGTCTGATAATTAATAATTAAAATTTATCAATATAAATTTATAAAGGTGAGCGAATGACGATGACATGTGAAAGATGTAAAACCGAGATATACAAATATTTAACCTGCAATTACTGTTCGAGAAAGATATGCAATAACTGCCTGAAGAGTTCGCAGAAATCTTCTAAAACCGTGAAGATGGTAATATGCAAGGACTGTTGGTCCGACATGAAGAAGAGGAATGCATACAAGAACAAGAAAATGCCTGTAGAAAGCAATCAAATCGTACAATAGAAAATTGCCGGCAAAATTATTTATCTGGGAGCAGTTGTTCCACTATCTTAGAACCGTTTACCCTTTCTTCTATTTCCTCTTTTAATTTTTCCATGAATTTTTTGAGTTCGACATTCTGGATTTGTTTTCCTTCTCTGTCCCTTATCGAGATAGTGTTTTTTTCCATTTCCTTTGCGCCCACAATAATTGTATAAGGGACTTCATGTAGTTTGGCATCTCTTATCTTATAATCAAGGGTCTTATCAGAATCATCAAAATTTGCCCTTATCCTCTTTTCCCTTAATTTTTTTGTTATCATGCTCGCATAATCAGAAGATTTATCAGATATTGGAATTATGCTTACTTGCGAAGGCGACATCCATGTCGGAAACTTCCCTTTTACATGTTCGGTCAAGACACCTATGAATCTTTCGAGCGAACCATAAATCACCCTGTGTATGATTACAGGCGTGTACTCTTTTCCATCATCTCCAGTATAAGTCAAATCAAACCTTTTCGGCAGCTGATAATCGAGTTGTATAGTCGCGCATTGCCATTCCCTGTCCATAGAATCCCTTACATCGATATCTATCTTGGGTCCGTAGAAGGCGCCTTCCTTTTCCTTTATTTCGTACTTTATACTATTCCTTTCAAGAGCATTCTTCAGGTGCAATATTGCCTTATCCCAAAGCTCGTCGCTTCCAAGATGGTTGTCTGGCATCGTGGATAATTTTGCCATATACCTCAATTCAAACTTTTTATAAAATTCATCTACAAGCTTAAGCAATGAGACAAGCTCGTCTTCAAGCTGGTTTTCTGCAACAAATATATGTGCGTCGTCCTGCGTAATTTCCCTGACTCTGAGCAGCCCGGTCAACGCCCCGCTTATCTCATTCCTGTATAACTTGTCAAAGTCGGCGAGCCTCAGCGGAAGATTTTTGTAGCTCCATCTCTTTGACTTGTATATCATAATAGTCGAAGGGCAGTTCATCGGCTTCAAGCCAAGATCCTCGCCGTCAGAATCCATCATGAACATGTTATCCTTGTAATGGTCTATGTGCCCGCTCACATACCACAATGCTATATTCGCCAATGCGGGGGTGCTTATCTCAAGATAGTCGTTCTCGTCAAGCTTTTCCCTGATATATCTTATCAACTCTTTGTATATGATAAGCCCGTTATTGTGCCAATACACCATCCCCGGAGATACCTCCTGGAAACTGAAAAGGTCAAGTTTTTCGCCTATCGTCCTGTGATCTGTCGGAGGAAGTCCGGACCAGTCAGATTTTTTTACTATCGATAAATCCACTCTTTTCTTTTTTTCTACAACTGCAAGATTTTTTTCTGCTGCCTTTTGCCCATACATTTTTGACTGTTCGGCGAGCGGATGACCTTTTATGTTTAGACTTAGCTGCTTGTTCCATCCGAAAGGCGCGTATATAACCTCTCCGTCAAATTCCTTGGCTGCGTTTTCTCTCATATACTTAAACAATTCCAGTGCCATGTCAGGTTTTTCCAGATTATCGCTCAGGTGCGCATATGGATACAATACAATCCTGCTCAATTTTTGCTGTTTAGCGAATTTTATCGTTTCTTTGACTAACTCGTTTGCTTCGTTTTCGGTGTCCCCCTTTTCGATACTGACCAAAATCGCCAATGCGTTAGTCACTTCCACTTCCTTTTTTTCTACATCCTCGTAGATACTGGCTTCAGGCTTTATCATCCTGTAACCTATTTTTTCGACATCCAGTTGCAGCGCCCTCACAAAAATCCCCTTTGTTAATCCGATATCTTATCAATCCAACATTGTTCTAAATGTAAACTCATTGTTCTAATCCATATGTTATGCCTCTCCATGTTATTGTTTTCTTGTTTTTTGCGGCAAGAAGGTTTATAAGATAAATATAATTCAACAATAAATATATAAATATAAGCATGGGGCCTCTGTCTTTATTCTCAACTCTTATCATGAGCCTTATAATTCCATAAAAGAAGGGCAGAAGGAATATCAAGAAAATATAACCAAATTCAAATGTCAAAATTATTCCAGACAGGAAAACAACCATATTTATCAGGCAAAGTGCGACACCATAG
Organism: Microcaldota archaeon; assembly: GCA_021845575.1. Lineage (GTDB taxonomy): Archaea > Micrarchaeota > Micrarchaeia > Micrarchaeales > Micrarchaeaceae > JAJZVQ01. The sequence continues at coordinate 3,647 of JAJZVQ010000015.1, forward strand.
CTGAAAACTCTTTTATCTGCGATAAATGTAAGTGCAGTTTGCCTGATCGACCATTCCTTAAATTCTCTAAAATCGGTTTTCGAAGGGACATAAATTATCCTCTTGTTGACATAGAAAATATCCAACCCCTTTTTCTTTGCAATATTCGATATTGTTATGTCATCAGAAAGGGCCTCACTAAAGATTTTCAACGATTTGCCGTCCAAAAACCCTTTTCTGAATGCCATCGAGCCGCCCCATGCAAATCTCGTGATATCATTTTCCATCAGTCCGTTTCCTATAAACCCCCATACAAGTTTTACCTTTGTCCAAAAATTCGCTTTTCCTATCGGATTGAAATAAGGGAATGTCGTTGTTACCCCTATCTTTTTATTTGAAAGCGGTTCTACAAGCGACCTCAGCCAATCTCTTTTGCAATAAGCGTCGGAATCGACAGTAACAAAAACATCATAACTTCTGAATTTAGTGAATGCGGCAGTGAGCGACCTCACCTTTCCGCTGCACTTCGTGCATATATTTTTGCTGAGTATGTACTTAACCCCAATCCTCTTTATTATTTTCAATGCAGGATCATTTTCCGATTCCACAACAGTTATTAAATCATACCTGTCTTTTGGGTAATCCTGTTCAAGAATGGACTTCAAACCTTTTTCCAGTTCAAGATCCGCCCCCTTGCATGGCATTATAACTATTATTTTTGGGTCATATTTTTTGAATTTTGGTTTTTTCCTTATTTTGATTGTGGTAAATGTGGTGAATCCTGCCCAAACGGTTATGATCAGTGAAAGGATGCCTATGTAAATATAAAAAATATATTGATACAGCACCGCTACAGCCAAAAAATCACGTTATTTGTTGGATTTCAAGAAAGTAATGTTCGAATCTATCCTTTCCATGCTCTTTTTAATTGTATCCTTTATGTCGTCTCTCACATTTCCGTCAATCTTGAAGAAATCTCTTATTTCATCCGCTATTTTTTTGTCGGTTTGCATGTTCAATATCATAGCGTAATCATACAACATAAGCGTCCCAAATGGGTACATCTTCATGAGGTTCTTCCAATTACTTTTTTGCCATTTCCATAATATATCCTTGCCGAACGGATTTGAACTTACAGAACCCGCAATTCTAGGTGCATCCTGCGGTCTTATTCTTTCTGACAAGGATAATTCCAATACTCTCTTTATGAGTTTTTTATCCTTAAATTTTCCAAATGACCTAAGCAGGTACAAACGTTCTTCAGGCAATTTTATCTTGTCATAATGGTGCAGCATCTTTTCAAATATCTTTTCATCGCCGTTCCATGCAACTGTATAGTATACTGCCTCAAATAAGTTTCTGTCAATACTTTTTCCGTCCATAATCTTTTCAAACAATTCCATGGATTTTTTTACTACCGGTTCGTATCCAAGTATGCCAAGGCTGGTTATCGCCGCAGATCGCAACTCCTTTATCGTAAAATCCTCTCCTTTTTTGCTTTCCCACCCTGTTTTATTGAATATGTATAAGGCATATCTTTTGTTCACTTCATTGAATCTTTTTGCAAAATCCTTTCCATAGCACAGCAAATAAAGCCCTGCCATGTTGTGTAATAAGTAAACATTAAGAGGGTAATCCGAATCGAACAAGTATTTTTCGATGAATAAGGCATAATCATCGAGTTTTATCCTATTCGTCCTTAATAAGGCAAATCTATCATTCAATAATCCCCATGAATCTATGCCATTTATCTTATCTTTTTTTATCCCAGAACCGATGCTTTCAAGCATTCTTTTGTTGTATGCGACTCTGAAAAACCCGGTATGCTTGTAGTTCAGCAAAATCCAGTCTGCCAATTGCCTTATCCGATAAGACTTTTTATCCAATAGCATAACCATGTCCTTTCCATTATCCATAATGTAATGAATCGGTATCCGCCATATCATGTCGCTTTTGGTTTTTTTCGAAAGGGAAAATCTCTTTTGAGACAATTTTATACCTTTTTTGTCACTTTTTACTTCTACAACAGGGTACCCAGCTTTAGTCACCCACATGTTTGCGATATCACGCAATTTTTTGCCGTTACCCAATTTTGCGGCATCTTCAAGTGAATCCCAAAGATCTTCCTTGCTAGCATTTTTGAAACTATACTTTTTGAGATATGCATGTATGCCCTTTCTGAACGTCTCCTTTCCAAGGAAATCCTCGATCATGTAAAGCACGCTCGCGCCTTTTGCATAGGTAATATCAGGGTCAAACATGTTGTCTATCTCTCCGACTGATTTTATGTGCGCGTATATCGGCCGCGTGTTTTTCGATTCGTCCGCATAAAGTGCAGATCCCTCCATCTCGGTAATAAAATCTATGCCTTTTTTGAATTCAGGATAGCATTCATCTTCGATCTTGTAGCTCATGAATGTCGCAAAGCTTTCGTTCAGCCATAAATCGTCCCACCACTCCATTGTTACAAGGTCGCCGAACCATTGGTGAGCGAATTCATGCGCTATCACATTCGCTATTCCGCTTTTTGTCGTAATTGCAGAATTCTTATCACCCAGCAATTCCTCCTCCCTGAATGTTATCGCACCCCAGTTCTCCATTGCTCCCGCAGCAAAATCGGGTATTGCCAGAAGGTCAAGCTTAGGCAACTGGTATTTCATGCCAAAATAATTTTCGTACGCTTTCAGTATCTTCTTCGCATATTCTAGCGGCAATTTCGCAAGCCCGATTTTTTCCGGGGTTGTCAGCACTCTTATCTTAATCCCATCGATCCTGCCGCTTATCGATTTGAAATCCCCTATCCCGATATAAAGAAGATATGTTGACATTACCGGGGTTTTTTCAAACGAAACCATTCTTTTTAAACCGATAACCCTTTCTGTTTTTATGGGCGTGTTTGAAACAGCCACAAGATTCTTGTCAATTATGAGCGATAATTCAAATGTCGATTTGAACGACGGTTCATCAAAGCAAGGGAACACCGCTCTTGCATTCGCAGCTTCAAGCTGGGTGGTAAGCAGATATTTTTTTATCCCTTTCTCAATGTATCCGCTCCTGTAAAATCCATACATTCTTTCGTTGTTGATTCCCTCAAAATTGACGTGTATGTTAAAGTTTCCGGATACGGGTTTTCCGAATCTGAATGCGACTATTTCGTTATTTTTGTCGTTGGATATAGAGACGCCAATTCTTACGTATTCATCATTTTCTATATACGCATTTTTGATTTCAAGTTCTTTTGCGTTTAGCACCACCTCTTTCACGCTCCCTTCCGCGTAACAGTTTATAATCTCGCTCCCTTCAAATCTGAAACCAGATTTTGGCTCTATTTTTATATTATAATTGATCGGCTTTATTTTTTTATTGAGCTTTATATCAATTCCCATTTGATCTCCATACTCTCATTTTAATCTTGTGGAGTCGAGGTTTCTCGGTGCAGTTCCATCGACATGCAGCATTCTTCCGGCGGATCTTGCCAGATCCTCGCACCTTTGTTCTTCTCCATGCATTGCAAATACGTTTTTAGGTTTTGGTCTTATATCCTGAATAAAGGACATAAGCTGCCTTCTGTCGCTGTGCCCTGAAAGTCCGTCTATCGTTGCCACCTCCATGTTCATTTGTACCGGCACCAATTTTCCGTCCTCGTTGGGCAACGGAATTTCTCGCACACCGTTCTGGATTTTCCTGCCTAACGAGTTCGTGCTGTTGTATCCCACGAATATAAGCGTGTTCTTTGGATCGTCTGCCATTCTCCTCAGATATTCGACGCTTGAACCTCCATTCAGCATGCCCCCGCTTGCAAGTATTATACATGGCCCCTTTTCAAAAATCTCCTCTCTTTCGCCTTTTACGATTTCAAAAATTTCACTTTCGAAAGGTGATCTGTCGTTAAGTATGCGGTTTTTTAGGCTTTCTTTTAGATATTCTGGATATGCAGTATGGATTGCGCTTGCCTCAAGTATCATCCCGTCAAGGTATACAGGCACATTGAGATTAAAGTTTTTCGTCATCGCAATGTAATTTTCAAGTATGAGCTGTATTTCCTGCCCCCTCCCGACCGCAAAACTTGGTATGAGAACCTTTCCTCCCCTATCTATTGTTCTCTTTATCACTCCGATGAGATTTTTTTCTGCTTCATACCTATTCGGCGCATTATTTCCCTGTCCTCCATAGGTGCTTTCTATGAAAAGCGAATCCAATCTCGGGAATCTGGTCCTTGCAGGATCAAATAGTCTTGTAAATCCATATTTCATGTCGCCCGTGTGTACTATATTGTACATTCCTTCCCCGATGTGCAGATGCAGCATCGCGCTTCCGAGTATATGCCCTGCATTATAATTTGTAAGCTTGATTTCATCTGTTATGTTGGTCACCTCGCCGTAATCCCTTGTCACGGTATGCAAAAGCATCTTTTTTATGTCCTTTTCATCATAAAGCTGCGAGCTTCCGCTTCTTTGAACAAGTTTTGTGTAATCATTAAGCAGCAGTGCCATAAGATCTCTTGTAGGGGGTGTGCAATAAACGGGACCATCGTATCCGTATTTAAAAAGATACGGAACAAATCCGGTATGGTCTATGTGCGCATGGGTAATTATTACTGCATCCAATTCGTTGATTGATATGTTGGCGCTGTCCAGGTAAGGGAATGCTTTGTTTATGTCGCTGTCGGGATTTGCATCCATTCCCTTTACAGCAGGCCCGGGGCTGACTCCGCAGTCAATTATTATTTTCGAATTGGGCGTTTCAAGAAGCAGACTGCTTCTTCCGACTTCCCTAAAACCTCCAAGCGCAGTGGCCTTAAGCCATTCGCTCTTTATTATAGGCACATTTATCTTTTTTCCGACATCTCGAAGAAATTTCTTCCTGAATTGGCTTTCATTGAACATAAGCCCCCTCACGCCGTTTATAGTGTCGCTGCTCATTGTCGGGGTTCTTGAAGTTTTCGGAGCCCAACCCGTTTTTATCATTATGTTCTTTAGATTTATCCCTCCCTTCCCAATGACAAGCCCAGGTTTCAGCGATTCTATATAAACCTCGTTGAATTCCTGAACGAATCTTATATCTTTTACTCCGGCTTCACTAGGAATTATCTCCTTTATGATTTCAAGTGCCTTTTCAGGATTCATCAGCGATGAGGTGTCGCTTCTCACTATTATCTTTTTCTTTATCGCGGCAGCCACGTTCCTTATCGCATTCTCATCAAGGTACAATGCGCTTATGTTTTTTACATAGACCACTATGTCAGGGCCTTCGTATTCCGCTTTCACGTATCCTGCCTCTTTCGGCAACATTGATTCTATTTTTGGAAAGATGCTGTTCTTTTCTTCATTGTTCATATTATCATTTGCGTTCGCCGCCAAATCAAGAATAAGTTAAAAAACAAGGTATTATTTGCCTGCAATAAATTTTTCCACTTCCTTTTCAGTGTATTCTGTACACCCTGTTTTATTTACCACTGTAATCATCATGTGGTCTCCCGTAGCAGAATCTCTCTTCATCGCTATCGCCAGTGCCTTTGCCACTATTTTTATTCCTTCTTTTGTAGTAATGCCTTTTTTATACGCTTCTTCAATGTAACCCAAAGCAGTAAGTGAGCCGCTTCCAGTTGCAGCAAATTTTGACTCCTCCATATTTCCTCCCAAAGCGTCGAGAGTATACAGCTGTGTCTTGTCCTCATCGATTCCGCCTACAATAAGTCCTACATAAAATGGCATCATCTTGCTCTGTTGAAGCACAACAGATAACAATGATGCCGCAGACTTAGGGGATAAAGGCCTGTTTTCATTCATTTTGTATATCTCGTTTTGGGTCTTCACTATTCTTATCAATTCCTGTGCATCACCGACCCCTCCCGCTATTGTAATAGCGAGGTTGTTGTCTATTTTCCATATTTTTTTTGCTTCAGAACTGGCTATAAACGTATCCATGGTGGCTCTTGAATCCGCCCCTAACACAACCCCATCGGCGCATACTAACCCTATGGTTGTCGTTCCTTTCATAATTTTCTCATAGTTCTTTGAATTTACTTCCATTTATACACACCCTAAAACATAAATCCAGCTTATTGTAAATAACAGAAAAATAAAAACCACTTTTTATTTTATAAAAAAATATTTTACAAAATCGCATCTGTCAAATTTGAAAAAGTGTTTGAAACTGGAAATCTTTCTTTATATGTGAAATAACAAATTATATAAAAGTATCTAAAAAAATCAAAAATAAAAATACCAAATAATTCAGAGTATCAATACACTGTTGCCTACAAGCTGGTTGCCTGCGCCATTTAGCTCGGCATCGACAAAAGTCCTGTGCACTTTGATAACCTTGACATTATATCTGTTTCCCACTCTTATCTTTGCGTTCTTTATCAGTACTACTATATCTCCGAACCTGCTTATTCCCTCTCCCTTAGCTCCTTTTGCAAATACCTGCAATTCCATCTCCGAACCCTCTCTTAATTCCTCTTTCATCTTGTCACCTATTCTCCTTTTCACTCAACTACGCTTAAAAAGCTTTCCTGCAAAAAAGCAAATCATCGCCAAAAAACGAATGCCACCAAAATCTATTTATTCTTAAACTGCCTTTTCTTAAACTTATTCATTTTCGCGTTTTTCTGTTTCGGTACGACAAATACCAATAGGATTATTAAAGACACAACAGCCAATGCAATCATGATCATAAACGAAATACCCCTATACTTATATATCGATATTTCCTGTTCCTTTGCGGCATTTGTCGCATTATCCAGCAATATGTAGGTCTCGGTGCTGTTATTGGACATTTCAGCCTCGTTCAAAAATTTGTCGGCAAGCGTCATATTAGGATAAAAAATCAGGTATCCGCTCTGATTGACCCTATCTATCAAGCTGCGTGTGGAATTTATTGCAGATGAGACATTCTGATTTGCGTTTAAGGAAAGAAAAGAAACAGATAGCAGCATCAAAACGGCTGCTATCAAAAAGTATCTCATCACAGGTTCACGTCTATGTTAAGCTGCTCCTTCAGTTCCCTGTACCTGTTTCTTATGGTTACTTCTGTCACCCCCGCGACGTCGGCTACCTCCTTCTGAGTCCTTCTTTCTCCAGCCAACGCGCCTGCAATGTACACTGCTGCAGCGCTGACACCCGTAGGGCTCCTTCCGGAAAGAAGGCCTTTCTGCATCGCCATCTTGAGGATTTCAACGGCCTTTTCCTGTGCCTCCCCGCTCAATTTCAGGGCATTGGAGTAACGCGGGACGTATGCTATTGGATCTGTCAGAGGCACTTTTAGGTCAAGCTCATGGGCTATTACCCTGTACGCCCTCCCCACATCCTTTTTTGCGACGCCCGATATGCTTGCTATCTCGTCAAGGGTCCTTGGCATGCCGGCTTCCCTGCACGAAGCGTATACCACTGCCTGCACCACTATCTCGATTGGCCTTCCCCTTATGAGGTTGTTCTGCACGCATTTTCTGTAAAGAAGTGCCGCGCTCTCTCTTATGTTGTCAGGCAGTCCAAGGTAGCTTGCCACCCTGTTAAGCTCGGGAAGCGCTATCAGGTAGTTTCTTTCGCTTGAGCTTGCTATGCTTGCCCTCTTATGCCATTTTCTCATCCTGTATATCTGTGCCTGCCTTTTTGAGGGTATCCTCACGCCCCTTATGTCCTTGTTGTAAAGGTCCATTTCAGTGACAAGGCCGCGGTTAGGTTTTGCATACTTTACGGGCGCACCTGTTCTTGCCCTCGAAGCCCTCTGCTCAGGGTCGAAAGCCCTCCATTCTGGCCCCGTATCTGTAAGGTTTTCTTCGATAATCAGACCGCAGTTGTTGCAGACCTGCTCCCCTCTCTCATTGTCAAATATAATATCTACACTTCCGCAGCTTGGGCATCTTCTTTCCTGATGTGTGACAAATTGTGGGTCGTGCGATTTGTTGGAGGAATTCTTCGGTCTTCCCCTTCCTCTTTTTCCCTCTGTTGCAACATTTATCTTGTTGTTGTCTACTACTACCTTGACATTTTTTTCAATAGTTTTAGTTTTTGCATAACTTTTCATTTCATTCACCATTTGAATATGACATTGTCGATATTTTTGATTTCTCCAAATCCAATAAGATGATTAATTTTCGAATAATGGAATAAATAACTTGTATTCTTGAAAATATAACAAAGCTTTTAAATCTTTCTAAAACAAGTTAATCTATTAGTGAATAAATAGATATTTAAATCTTTCTATCACTTTTCCAAAAAAGGCACCGCAGCAACATGGATGGAAAAAACAATAACATATTTAAATTATTCTTGCAATTAAATAATCAAGGTGACAACAATGAGAATCTCCGAAATTTATAGCAAGGATGTATATAACGATTCAGGACAGTATCTTGGCGAAGTTAGGGAAGCAATAATAGATCTTGAAAAGGGCGAAGTAAGCAGGTTGCTGATGGAAGAATGGAAAAATTCAAACAAAGAGGAGGTAAAGAAACTCTTCATGCAAAAAAGCGTTCTGTACAAAAGCATAAAAAACATAGGCGATGTAGTTCTTGTTTCAATAGGGAGCCCGCACACGCAGGAAGCATCCAACATCGAAGCTTCAGAGCTCGCTTCTTCAAGGTAACAGCAAATAACTTAATGGCAATTGATTTTATGCAATCCTGATAACCAGTTATCAGGTTTTTGTCTTTTTATAAATGAATTATAATACCGCTAGGGGATAGGACAAAGCCCGCTAATTATCATCTTTAAAATGCCGAAAACTGCAAAAATAACAAAAAAATTCATAACTTGGCCAAATAAAAATAAAGATTGTTATCGAGAAAGCAATATAAATATAAAGAAAATTAAAATAATATGACGAAGTTAAATTATTAGAGTCCTTGCAGGTTTTTATCATGGCGAAAAAAGCCCTACTTTATCATGGATCTTATAGGCAAAATCTCAAAGTACTGAAACCCATGAAATCAGAATACGGCAAAAGGAATATTTATGCTACCAGCGAGCTTGTGTTTGCCGTTGTTTTTCTGAGCCCCGATAAAAACAAGATGCAATCCACTTGCAGACTGGGCGGTAAGAATCCTTATTTTTGCGAGAGAACCGAGGGAATTTTTGATAAATGGTATTCGGGATTAAAAGGCTCTATATATATTCTGCCTAAAAAAGATTTTGTCCATTTAAACAAGAGCATATACGTTTCTGAAAAAAAAGTGCATGTGCTAAAAGAAATCAAGATAAGAGATACAAAAGAATTTTTATTGAATTTGGAAAAACAGAAAAAATTTAGGATCATATATTATAAAGATAGAAAAAAAATATTTCCTGATGATAATGACCTGATTATGACTTGGATCAAAGATGTTCCCAAATGGGGAGTGAAGGCCACCTTAAAAAATATACATAAATTGCAGCCTAAGCTTGAAAGGAAATTCTTAAAAAAGCTTAAAGAAGTAAACTCAAAAGAAAATGCAGAGAAGCAGCACATGAAAGAATCTAAAAAATAAGGCTCCCAACTCTTTCATTCGTGTCTTTTAAATGTGGTTATATTATCTAATCCATTGTTTGCCATCCGTATTCTGGCGAGTTGATTTTCTTCGGCTTTTTTCAGCATTTTAACAATTTCCCTATTGTTTTTTTGAGAAGCTTCTGTTCTGGCTGTGCTACCATAGTTATCAATTGCAAGCACATCCGCGCCAGATTTGATCAGATAATCTACAATGGATACATGTCCGTTAAATGAAGCCCACATTAAGGCATTGTAGTTCCAATCCGTTTGTGCATCAATATCCGCCCCTTTGGATTTGAGAAATATCACATTGGAAAGAAGGCCGTTCCTAGCAGCAAGCATAATCGGTGTTATACCGTTTTTAGTAAGCCTTGTATTAGGATTGGCACCATTTACAAGACACTTATATATATCAAGCGGAGTGCCGTGCCAAGAAGCTTGCGCCAATTCACCAATAAGTTTTTTATCTTTGTTCATATTAATGAGCCTTGACATTCGGTTTTTTCAGATTATACTAACAAATATAGAGTTTATTAGATATTTAAAGCCTTTTAATTTCCAATCCGACTTTATCTCTTCCATTACAGAAAGATATTTAAATATATATTTAATATATATTAAGTGATGCTATGAGGAAGGTCGATATCAACAGAAAAACGGAGGTAAAAGTCCGGGATGTAGTTGGATTTATGATCAAAAAAGTAACCCCATTTGGAACCGGTGCAAAAGTGGATTGCCCAAAAGAGTATATAGGAAAAGAAGTCTATCTAATTGTGACTAATCAAAAAGCAGATTAACGACTTTTGTCCCAAATTCGATACCCTGGACTGTGTCCAATAATTATTTGATAAATAGATAGCACTCACGTTATCTCTATTCTTCGAAAATCAAATAAGGAATGTATTATAAACTACTGCCTTCAGAAGCAGTTCTTTCTCTTTCATGTCATCGC
>JAJZVQ010000016.1 GCA_021845575.1 Microcaldota archaeon
GGAGATGTCATTGTAAGCGTCACTTTTAAGTTTTTTTCTTTTATCTCTATTCCGTATATAAGCCCGAGATCTACAATGCTAATATCGAGTTCCGGATCCTTGCATTCTGCCAAAACCGCAACGACCTCTTTTACGCCAACCATAATATCATCTTTTTTTTCTAGTTCTTTTTATTATAGAATCGGCTTCCTTGTCCGGATTTATATCAATCCCTAAATCCTTAATAATATGCAGAGGGTATGCTATGGAAATGTCATTCAACAGCATTATTTCGTTTTCCACACCTGCCTTTTTTGCCAACGGAATTTCTTTCTCTATCGAATAAGATATTTTTTCAAGCAACATTTCCACAATAACCAATAAACGGTCTTGGCTTATCTCTTTTTTTAGTATTATTGATTTTGCCTCGCTTTCAAAGAATTCCGCATCCTTATTATTTAAAAACACCTTGCCAAAAGACCTCATGAATTCTGAAGATGCAGGATAAAACGCCTTGTAGAACACAAAACCAAATGGGTAGCCATAGGAATATTTAAGTATAAGGGACGAAAGCACAATTCTTTCCTTGATATCTTCTACGCTATCTATAAAATCAAATACGCCGATTGCGGATGGATTCGGTTCTTTTTTAGGTATTCTCAATCCATCGATCATATTTCTTATCGCCCTTGCATGCTTTTGCGTTGTTTCGGACAATGATAAAAGGTTTTTGCTGTATTGCGAATGCTCCTCCGCCCATCTTTCATAGGATTCTGAAATCCTTTTTTCCCCGTAATAAAACAGGTAAAGTATTTCGGATACAAAATTGATATCGAAGAACATCCCATTCGGCAGGAATACGCCTTTTCTTGTCACTCTGCCTTTTTTGCGCCCTATCTCAATAAAACTTAGCATTCGGTTTGCTGCATTTACCGGGCTTCTCTTTATATATCTGTAGACGTATCTTTTCGTCCACAAAGGTATGTTATATTTGTTGATTGTTTCATCAAGATTAAACAACGCATACACCTATTTACGCTTTTTTGTATCCTTGAGTTTTTTGTGTCTTTTTATTATTATACGCAACGCTGCTGCCAAAATTATTATAATTACCAAAATACTTATATCTATTCCGTATGCACTTAGGTTTATTGCTGAATTGACGCCTGAATAAACAACCGCATAATAGCTATTTGAACCGGAAAATATGTTTTGAGAAGGCGTATTAGGCTGCTTCCACTGTTCGTATAGCGTGATCGGGTATGAACCGGCTGCACCGTTAGTGTCCGTGCTTACATAAAATGTTACGTTTGCCGTCTGGTTTGGAGCCAAATAATTTACATATGCGGTTCCGGCAATCGGGCTTATCGGATAAATCGTTTGAATTGAGAGAGTAATTTGCTGGGCAGGCTCATTCCCTATATTCTTTATTTTTAGGTAAAGTGGCTGATATGCTCCGCCTGGGGAAAGCGAATCGTTTACGCGGGTAATGTTGAAAAGGGCTGTTTTTGATATGCCTATCGGGATTTTTTCGATTGAAACTGACTTGTTCTGATAATTCGCATTAAGATATGTCATGTTTGCAAAGATATAGTTTTCAGTTGAACTGTTTGCGCTTATGAATAGGCTTTCTGTAGCGGTGCTCCCTGGAGGAAGTGAGCCTATGAAAAAGTTTCTTGCTGAACTTTGTATTGTTATGGAATTGCTGTTTTCATAGTTTATGGATATGTTTTTTGCGGTTCCGCTTCCCACATTTTGTATAAGAAGTGAGACTGTTTGATTAAATCCTGAATAAAGCTGTGGGGGTTCCGCATTTACCACATTGATGACCAAATCGGGATTCCCGATAAAAACCTTTAATGGAATATTCGCACTTTGGTTATATAATTTGAGACCTTGATAAAAAGAGTGTATTCCAAAACTTATTGATGATGCATTTCTGTTTATGTGTGCCTCTGAATCAATTATATCGCTTGCTCCTGGCGCCATTGTTCCTATATCAAACATGTTTTGTCCTATGATGCTGGAATTTTTCGAACTGTTAAGCTCAATGCTGATATTGTTGGCGGTTCCAGTTCCCGTATTAACAATATCTAGCTCGAAATTGAAACTGCTTCCAGGGGTTATTTGAGATTGTGGCATTATACTAAAACTCAGTTTGGGCTTTCCGTATACATAAAATGTTATAGGCATTTCGCTTTCACCGTATATATCGCCGCTGCCTAATCCGTTAGGCTGTGTTGTTTCATAAGAAGCTAAAACATCCACAGTATACAAGCCTGAATTAAGCGTACTTGGAATATGCAATTTATAGTTAAACTGATCGAATCCATTGTAGCCATAGAATCCTGGCCCCATTGCTTCCACTAAATTAGAATTTGATGGGGATACGTTCAATATTTCGCTTTCTGTTGTCAATCCTATGTTTATATTAGTCAATTCCTGAGGGTATGAATTAAAAAGCTGAAAACTTACCGTTATATTGCTTCCTGAAATTACCGGATTTGGAGACACTACAAGATTGTACATTGAAAGGACATTGTCCACTGCAACAGATGTGGAGCTTATCGGCTGCGTTTGGGAGTATCCAAAATTCATTATTGCGACTACTAAAATCATCCCTAAAAATATGGGCAGTTTTTGTATTTTTTTCATATTTACCACTTTTAATCGATATAATTTTTAAATAACAATATACTTGCGATAATTCCGAATGCCAGGAACCCTATCAACACACTCACATCCATGACCATCTGGCTTATAGGGTAATATCCGATAATCATTACATCCCTTATACCCTGTGTTGCGTAAGTCATCGGATTGTAGACACTAAAAGGCACCATGAATGAAGGCAATGAGGATGTAGGGAAAAATGCGCCTGAAAGAAACCATAACGGCATCACGATGATATTTGCGGTTATTGTATAAATCTCTATTCTTGTTATGCGCGACGCCAATACTGTGGTAATACCTGCAAATCCAAAAGATATCAACAGCCCTAGGGCAATTATCCATAAAATCCCAATCCACCCCATTGCTATTGTGGCTCCATCCATAATCCCTATCAACAACGCAATTATTATGTAAAGAAATGATTGGGTAACTCCTGAGAATATCTTGCTTATCACGATTGCATTCTTGTTTATCGGCGCTATGAGAAAAGATTTGAGGTAGCCTAATTCCCTGTCTGTTATTATCGACATTCCTCCTCCGAATATTGTTCCAAATGCGGCAACCATCGCTATGACACCCCCCACAAGGAAGATTTTATAGCTGCTGCTGGTTCCATATAATGGAATTATGGAAGTGGTGGCAGGCTGTTTTTGTTGTGCGGGATAATTCTGATTTGAAGTTGCAGTTCCAAACTTCTGCGCATCGGATTGTATGAGTGGTAGGATTGCTGCGGTTGCCTGGGAGTTGAAGTTTGAATAATAAACAACTACGCTTGGATTTCCGCTGCTGGTGCTTGGAAAAGTCGGCAATATTACTATTACGGCATTGACATTGCTATTGGCAAGAAGGGTTAGTGCATCGTCTTGCGTTGTGACCTCCTGCACTGAGATTGCCCTGCCTGATGAAAGTGAATTTATAAATGACATAGATTGCTGATTATTTGCATAGTTAACAACAGCAACGCCAACATTAGATGAAGTTGAATTAAGATTTCCAAAGACCAATATTATCATTAATGGAAATATGATAGAACGCGCTATGTTTGTCTTTATATGGGATTTGAAAATCATCATTTCTCTTTTGTATAATGTTAGTATATCTCCAAAAATTTCAAACATATAATTTACCTTTTGAGCATTACCGAACTTCTATCCGATTTATTTTCTCCTAATGTATCCCTCATTGAAGAACCCGTCAATTTTATGAATACATCATCCAATGTCGGAAGATGCAGACTTATGGAAATTAGTGGGAGTTTTTCTTTGGAAATGGTATTGATTACCTTTGAAAGTGTTTCAACCTCGTCTTTCTCCACAAATGATTCTATTTTATCCTCTTTTGCTGTCGACTTGAGTCCGAACTTTGACTCTAAAATATCCATTATGCGACTTACCGAATCCTTATTTGTTATAATTTCCAGAATCTGGCCTTTCGAAATCATTTTTTTTAATTCAGATGTAGTCCCTAGCGCTATAATTTTCCCATGGTCTATTATCGCAATTCTGTTGCACAACTGGTCCGCTTCTTCAAGATACTGCGTTGTTAATATCGTTGTAATGCCTTTCCGGTTTAATTCTTTTATGCGAGTCCACATCTGCGTTCTGTTCTGTATGTCAAGTCCCGTTGTCGGTTCGTCGAGTATTATAACCTTGGGTTTTTGTATCATCGATTTTACCAGATAAAGTCTCCGTTTCATTCCTCCTGAAAATGACCCTGCTTTTTTATCTTTGAACTCTGTAAGCTCTGCCTCTTCTAAAGCGAGCTGGATTGCCGCATCAATATCATTTTTGCTGATATGGTATAACCTGCCTGCTATCTCAAGATTTTGGTAGGCGGTAAGCTCCGAGTCGACTATTGTTTCCTGCGTCATCAATCCGACAATATGTTTTATTTTTTCCCGCTCTTTCAGGTTGTCAATGCCATATACTAATATCTTCCCGGATGAGGGCTTTACAATCCCCAATATCATGCTTATTGTCGTTGTCTTACCCGCACCATTGGGGCCTAACAACCCAAATATCTCTCCTTCTTTTATGTCTAAATTTATATTGTCCACCGCAGAAAAATCCCCAAACTTTTTGACGAGATTCCTAATCTCTATTATAGTCTTCAAATATACCACACAATCCAATTAATCCAATAATTTTGACACTCTTTTGAATACGTCCTTGAATACAGGCTTTATTTCATCAAGTGCTGCGATTCCCTTATCAGTTATTCTGTAATAATTTTTCAACTTGCCATTTTCAATTTTTGAAAATGTTTTTATGTATCCAGAACCAAGTAATGAAGCAAGCGTATTATACACATCGTTTTTCATATCTGGTTTTTCTATCTTAATGGGAGAATTTTTTATGTTTTTAAATAGTTGGTATGAATAATTTTCTTTGCATTTTATGCTGCTAAGAAGCATTATCTTTAATATTGCATTATAAATATCTTTTTTCATCTTCATATTTTCCTTGTCTGATTTTTTCCCTTTCATAATTACCAATAATAGTTTAAAAATAAACTAAATTAATATTAAACTTAAATTATATAAAGGTTCTTGTTAAAGATTTTTATTTCCCATGATTTGGATTATTATTTTTCTATCCCGCGGCGAATCAAGTTCCACGAAAAATATTCTCTGCCATGCACCCAAACATAGTTTTCCGTCTTCTATTAGTACTGTTTCACTACTTCCAAGCAAGATTTGCCTGCAATGCGAATGGCCATTTCCTTCATATTCAGAGGTATTGTGGTTGTAATTCTGTTTTTTTGGGACCAGATGTTCAAGAACATCCGCAAAATCCTGCAGTAATTTAGAATCATTTTCATTAATTATAATTGCAGTTGTGGTGTGAGGACTAAAAACGACGGCATTTCCTTTGTCAATTTCACTTATTTTGACAAATGCATCAACATCATCAGTAATGTCAATAAATTGAGGGCTTAATTTTGTTTGCAAACTAACAGTATACATCTTTAACTCCATACTACCCCCTTACTTTATAAATATAAATAGATATACAACAATTAAAAAATAGCGGCGAAATTATGGGCGATGATATAAAAGATATGTTTTCCAGGATTCACAAAAGATACGATTTGATGAACCATGTTTTGAGTTTTGGAATTGATAAATCATGGAGAAAAAGCGCAGTATACAGTGCAATGATTGAAAAGAAATCGTACAGGCTTTTGGATATCGCTACGGGCACTGGTGATTTGGCAATTATGATTAAAAAGAGAGGTATCAAAAAAGGAAAGGATATCGATATCGAAGGAATAGATTTTAATGAAAAGATGCTTGGATTTGCAAAAGTCAAATCAAAAAAACTTGGTCTTGATATAAAATTTAGCATGAGAGATGCACTTGCAACTGAATTCCCTGATAATTATTTTGATGTTATAACCAGCTCTTTTGCCTTAAGGGACTTCGATAGTTTGGAACAGTTTGTCGATGAAGCATATCGAATAATGAAAAAAAACGGAAAGATTGTTCTTCTTGAAATGTCGCTGCCCAAACATGGAATAAATAAATATGTATTTAATTTTTATGTAAATGTAATGCGTTTTGAAGGCGCACTTATCGATAATAATGCATACTCCTTTTTGATAAAAAGTATAAAGGAGTTTGATAAGGACAGGCTTCTTGCATTATTAAAAAAGAAGGGTTTCGGAAAAGTGGAATGCAGGGCATTGCTTACGAATGCCGCATTCCTTGTAACTGCAGTAAAGTAAACTTTTATTGGGAGGGGTTTATTGATATCATGCGGGCATACGGTTCCAGGATATCTGAGAAATCCCTGCCTTTTATGCATTTGATTGCCATATCTATATATTTCTGGTTTAGCTTTGCCGCTTTGTCAAGTGCATCTTTAGTGGATATCTTATATTTCTTTTTTATAATCGACACTATATTCATTCCTTTCATATCACTGTTGCTTATTTTGCTTGAATTGTCTCCGATAAAATCAAGTATGTCGTCTCTTATCTGAAATGCCATCCCTATATTTATTCCATAATTATATAACGCATTTTTTGCGCTGCTTTTGTTGTGTACTGCGATAATGTTGCACGATGTTCCTATCAATGAAGCGGTTTTGAGCCTTGCAATCTTCATGTATTTGTCTATGTCCTTTATTAAATTACCTTTTTGGCAGGAATAATCAAGAAGTTCCCCAGCGCACATCTGCAAAGAGACATCCGAAATGGCGCGTATGACGTCTTTTCCATACGGTGATGCCAATTCAACGGCTTTTGATATCAAGGCATCGCCTGCTAATATGGCAGTTTCAACGCCGTACTTTGTATTTACACTTTTTATACTTCTTCTAAACTCTTCTTTGTCTATTATATCGTCATGAACCAGAGAAGAGACATGGAGAAGCTCTATCGCCACTGCAAGATTTATAAATTTTTGGCTTTTTTCCTTCAGTATGTGCGAACCGAGGAATACCAATGTCGGTCTTAAAAGCTTTCCTTCCTTGTTAAGTAAGTGTACAGAAGATTCAAAAAGTTCTTTTATTAAAAAATCTCCTATCTTGAAAGAGGTTAATTTATCAATAGTTTTATCCAAGTTATGTGTTATATCATTTGGGAGAGATTTAGCAAAATCAGTATATATTTTCATCAAACCATCCATTCTTGTTTTATATTTTTACGATATTTTATATTACTAATTTATAATAATGAGCGTTATAAACAGCAATAATATTAACATAATCATATATAAATATAAGTTAATCGGTGAAATATTGAAACTGTATAACTCCTTATCAAGGGATATGGAAGAATTGATCCCCCTAAATGATAGAAAGATAAATATGTTTGTATGCGGCCAGACGGTATATGACGATGCGCACATAGGTCATGCGAAAACATACATAAATTTTGACGTCATAGTGAGATGGCTGAGATTTAAAGGATATGAGGTAAAATACGTACAAAACATAACAGATGTGGATGATAAAATAATCAAAAGGGCAAGGGAAAATGGAATCAGTCCGATTGAACTTGCCAGAGAATACGAAAACAAGCTTATGGAGGATATGGATAGTATAGGTGTAAAAAACAATGTCAGCGTATACCCAAGATCTCATGATTATATAGAACAAATAAGAGAGCAAATTCAATTGTTAATAGAAGGCGGTTATGCATATGCAATTGATGGAGATATTTATTATAATGTGTCAAAATTTGGCGATTACACGAAGCTTTCTGGGATGAGTCTAAACGAGCTGAAGGAGCATAGGATAGAACCAAAAGAGGGAAAAATAAATGTTTATGATTTCGCGCTTTGGAAGAGTTCAAAACTTGATGAACCGTCATGGGATATAACTTTGAATATTGGCGGAAAAAATGAGGTATTTAAAGGAAGGCCTGGGTGGCATATCGAGGACACGGCCATGACAGCTACGGTATTTGGTCCGCAATATGACATACATGGTGGCGCAAAGGAGCTGATGTTCCCTCACCACACTAACGAAATAGCGCAGGCGGAAGCGGCATTTAACAAAAAACCGTTTGTAAAATATTGGCTGCATTCTGGCGTATTAAATATCAAGGGAGAAAAAATGAGCAAAAGCCTGAAGAACTTTATCACGATAAGAGACGTAGTTAAAAAATATGGAGCGGAGGCGCTAAGACTTATGGTGGAATCGACACATTACAGGAAAGATATAGATTTTGATGTAAAACTGCTGGAAGAAGCGGCAAACAGGCTTAGCGTTATGTATACTGCATTGTCAATGTTTTACAATATGGAGAGTGGCACGAATAATGAATCAAAATTGTTATTGCAACGTATTGAAGAATACAAAAAAGAATTTGGGGAAGCGATGGATAACGATTTTAATACACCTTTAGCATTAAGCAGGATTTCGGCAATGCTTGATGAGATAAGAAATTTCAGTGAAAAGAACAATAAAGTCGGCACCGATGAAAAAAATAAAATACTTAACATCGTAGGGGAAGTTGGGAGGGTAATTGGAATCCTTGATAAGGATTTTTACAAGAAAACTATTACAGAAGAATTAAAGGGATTAATAGAAAAAAGGGCCAATTTTAGAAAAGAGGGAAAATTTGGCGAAGCCGATGCCATAAGAGACAAGTTAAATGAATTGGATATCGGAATTGAGGATCGCGATGGGCAGACTATATGGTACTGGAAATATGTTTCTGCATCGGCTGCTTTTTAATGCGCGGAATCTCAAAAAACGGAATCCATTTATTATCTAAAGGAATAAATAATTTTCTTTTTAATATAAATCAATAAAATTCCAAAGTGGGATCTGATTTTGATATATTTTTACCTGTGAATGATATGACCGATAGAGAGGATAATAAACTGGTTGCTGTAGTACGAATTAGAGGAAGAGTTAAGGTAAGCAATGAAATAAACGAAACGCTCAAAAGATTAAGGCTGGAAAGCCCTAACAACTGTATTATTTTAAAACTCAATAGCTCATATGGTGGCATGATAGAAAAGTGCAAGAACTACATCGCATACGGGGAAGTGGATAAAGAGATAGCAGAAAAACTTTTTGCCAAATTCTTAAATAATGTCAATGCGGACGAAGTTTTTGATGGAAAGAAGAATATAAATGAAATAAGAGAATCCATGCCTTTCAGGCTGCACCCACCAAGACATGGGTATAAGTCCATAAAAAAGAGTTTTACACAAGGCGGGGCTTTGGGGTATGTGGGAAATGAAATAAATGGCCTCATAAAAAGGATGATTTAATGGTAATACGGAATGAAAAAAGAAAAAGAAAGTATTTGGGCACAAGGCGCTGGGGAGCGGGAAATATAAAGAATAGGAGGGGCGCAGGAGACAGAGGAGGAGTTGGAAACGCGGGCGCAAGAAAGCATAAATTTACTAAAATGACTGCAAAGGAACCTGAAAAGATAAGAAGCAGGGGATTTGCAAAATGGAATCAAAAAAAATCAAAGAGTATAACATTAAATGAAATAAATAGAATTGTTGTTAGTAAAAATATTGAATCGATAGATCTTCCTGACTTCAAAGTATTAAGCAATGGCAGTTTAGAAAAGGGCGTAAAAATAAGGGCTTTCGCGTTTTCAAAAAAGGCAATTGAGAAAATAAATGGGTTTGGAGGCGAAGCATTGCTTGCAAAAGAGCTTAAACAATAATTATATATATTTGAACAAATAATAAGTATTAAAATAATAGATAGTCAGAGTCGCAGTGTTTCAATGAAAGGACATCTAAAGATAGCTTTTTATACCGATACATTTATGCCCGCGGTTGATGGGGTTGTAATATCGATTAAAAATTTTACGAATGAACTTGAAAAAAGAGGACATAGTGTATATATATTTACTGCAGGAAATGACAAAAAAATTCAGATTATAGATGGATTTCCTAAAATATTTTTCACTAGGGGGATAAAATTCAAAAAATACCCTCAATATACCTTTGCGATGTTTCCATTTTTTTCTTCACTGAAAATTAGGGAATTGGATATTGATCTTATACATTCACATACCCCCTTCTCTATGGGTATATCCGCATTGACAACCGCAAAATTAAATAAACTTCCTTTGATAGGTTCATTTCACACATTATTTACCGATAAAGAAGTAATAAAAGAATACCTTCCTTCAAACAGTTTTATGAAAGATGTGGCGACCAAGTATTCTTGGAAATATGCCAGATTCTTTTATAATAAATGTGACATGGTGTTGCCACCGAGCACTGTTATAAAAAATTTGTTGCAAAAACAGAACATAATGAACACCAACGTGGTAGAAAATGGAATCGACCTTAAATTGTTTAATCCGAAAGTAAATGGAAAAAGAATACGGGAGACGATGCTCAATAAAAAAAATGATAAGATAGTTCTTTATGTTGGTAGAATAAGCAAGGAGAAAAGAATAGATACCCTTATAAAAGCTGCTAAAATACTAAAAAACAAGGATATCTTATTTATATTGATAGGAAATGGGCCTGCATTGGATTATTATATTAAAATGGTGAATACCTTCAAGTTAAACGACAAAGTTAAATTTTTAGGGCTTATACCAAATGAGAAACTGCCGGAATATTATTCTGCGGCCGACCTTTTTTGCATACCCTCTACATTTGAAACACAGGGTATAGTTTCCTTGGAAGCGATGGCATGTGGAAAACCGGTTGTGGGGGCGGATTATATGGCATTAAGCGAACTTATAAAAAACGGCAAAAATGGCGAGAAATTCGTACCCGGAAATAGCGTTGACTGTGCAAAAAAAATAGAAAAGGTTATAAATAATATGGATGAATATAAAGAAACAGTTGCAACAGCGAAAAATTATTCTGTGGAAAAAACTACAGACAAATTATTAGGTATATATAAAGAATTTATCTTTTCTTGATATAATAAATGATACATAAAAGGGGATTTTCTGGAAGAACAGGAGATAAACAAAAAAATTGAACATGCTGAAGTTAAAATGGCGGCCGAATCAAAGGATTCGCATAATATTGAAGTGGACAAGAATAAACGTAGTTTCGGTGGGAATGAAGAAAAAAGAGGGAAATCATTGTTTGATTTAATAAAAGAGAGGGGAAATCCGCCAGAAGCTGAAAAATTGAGAGTTGAAATAGAGGAAGTTAAAAAGAGTAGAACAGAACTTATTAGCAGAGTTAAATGGCTTAGAGGTCGAATAAATTATAAGAATAACGAATCGGAAACTATAGCAAAACTGCTTCAAATAAATCAGTTTGGTGATCAGGAAAAATATTTAAAAGAGGTTAGGATGTTAAATAGGCAGAAGAGGGGTTTGGATTTCAAAATATCGACAGGAACTTTTTCGTTGTCCGAAGAAAAGAATATTATAAGAAAGGTAAAAGAAATTGATAATTCAATCGATGAAATGATGAGAGTGGTAAGACTTTTTAGAAAAAAGGATCTTATAAAAAAGGATCTTGAAACTTACGGCACCGAATTAAAGGAAATTGATGAAAAGATAGCCGTTATGGACAAACAACTTGATTATTTATATTCAAGTTTAAGAAAAGTCCTTAAGGTGCCTGAAAAGAAAGATAAGGAAAGGGAGAATATCGGAAGGAGAAGGGAAACAAAAATTAATAATGTTGAAGTAAACCTGGAGGATATAGTAGTAATAAAGAAAAAATAATACCATACTGCATTAAATATGCGCAGTATGACTGCATGCATAAACATACAAATATAAAATAAATTAACAAAAAGTGAAAATAATGAATATCTCTTTTTTTGGTGCGGCCCACGAAGTTGGAAGAAGCTGCATCCTAATAGATACTGGAAAAACAAAGGTGCTTCTTGACGCAGGAATAAAAATAGGCGAAAAAGAGGAGCATCCACTAATAGAAAATGAATTGCTGAAGAAGATCGATGGTATAATATTATCGCATTCGCATCTTGATCATATAGGGTACTTACCCCATATATTCTCCATGGGATATGAAAAATATGTATATTCTACAAAGCCGACAATGGAACTGAATGCCGTGCTTATCAGCGATTATATGCATATATCAGAACCTAAAAATGTTACTAAGGAGGGTTTGAAAAATCTTTCTACACATTACAAAGTAAAGGAGTACCGTTCTGATTTTACCATAGGAGATCTTAAAATTAGATTTATACCTGCAGGACACATATTGGGAAGCGCAATGATATTGCTTAGTGATGGCAAAAACACTGTCCTTTATACCGGAGATATAAATACTTCAAGAACAAAACTATTTGATGGCGCAGATTTAAGGAATATCAAAGCAGATACGTTGATAACAGAAAGTACTTATGGCGGCAAAGATGACATTTTCCATAAGGAAAGCGAAATAACGAGAGAAATGATAGAAAGTATAAAAGAGACATTGAAGGAGGGGGGGAAGGTTATTATACCTAGCTTTGCTGTCGGAAGAGCTCAGGAAGTGCTTCTTTTGCTTGATGACCACATCAATTCAGGTACGTTGCCTAAAGTTTCCATATACGTTGACGGAATGATAAACAAAGCAATGAGGATACATAGGCATAATGTGATATATTGCAGGAAAGAGCTTCAGAGCAGGATTTTGATGAGCGAATATGATCCGTTTAAAAGCAAAAATTTTGTAATTGTGGATAAGAAGGGAACTAGAGAAAAGATTGTCAACGAAGAAGAAAGCAGCATAATAGTTACAACAAGCGGGATGCTCAGCGGCGGTCCTGCACTTTTCTATCTTTCGCGCATGGCTAAAAACCCCGCAAACAAGATTTCCATGGTTGGTTATCAAGCTGAGGGGACTCTTGGAAGAGAATTGCAAAATGGCGCAAAGAAGGTTAAAATAGGAAATAATGAGGTGGAGATAAATCTTAAAGTGGAGACATACCATTTGTCTGCACATGCTGACAGAAAAGGTTTGGAAAGTGTAATTGATAAAATCAACGGTTTGGAAAACGTATTTATTATACATGGAGAACAAAGCAAATCAGAATCTCTGAAAGAATACGCTGAAACAAGATTCAATACAATTGTGCCTTTATTAAAGAGTGAATACCTTATCTAACTGCCCAAAAGGGTAATAGCTGAAGCCCATAGACAAACTATTTATATGTTACCTTCAAAAAGTCATCAATCTAGGTAATATAATGGCCAAGAAAAAAAAATTAGATAGGGAACTGGAACAAATAAAAAGAATGCAGTCGATAAACGACATAATAAACAAGAGTAATTTGGAGAACCAGCTTTTATATTCATCGGCAACTAGGGAAGGAGAAGCGGCGAATGACAGTATCGCCGATAATATCCTGAACAATAGTATAGATAATAAAATTATAAATAAAGATTTGAAGGTCATAGAGGATATAACAAGTGAAGACGCAAAAAATAATATAAAAATGAAAAAGAGGGTAAAAATTAAAAAAGACACAAAGGTCATGAAGGCGCACTCTAATCCTAAATCAAGGACAAAAATCAAAGTTAAAGCAAAAACAAAAAATCCTGCAAAGAAAAAGGGCTCTGGGACAAAATTGTAGTATTTGTATTTAATTTTCAGAAATTATTTCATTTATCTGAGTCATTAAAATGGCATTAATCTCCGATTATTAATTTCTTTACTTATAAATAATATTAATTATAGA
>JAJZVQ010000003.1 GCA_021845575.1 Microcaldota archaeon
CAGACTTACTCCATACCCTTTGCGATTGCGTTGATATTCGTCCTTTCGCTCGTCAATATAAAAGGCATAAAAAAAGCGGCGAGAATGGACTTTTGGCTTGTCGCGATAAAGCTCGGCATATTGACTATATTTATAATTGCTGCGGTGCTGTTCGCCATGCATTTCAATACATTCAACGCCTCAAACTTTACCGCAACTACACAGCAAACAGGATTGGCTGCGATATTCGCCGCCAGCATTGCGGTGTTTTTCGCGTATTCCGGCTTTCAGACAATATCTACTTTTACATCGAAAATCAAGGGAGAGGCAATCGGGGCGGCAAAGGCGATAATTTTTTCTGTAGTAATAAGCATGGTATTTTACGTGCTTGTGGTTGTGGCGCTCATGCTGATGATGCCGGCAGGAAAGTTTACGATAAACGCGGATCCGCTGGCAGCCGCGCTGAATTACGTGCATGCGCCGTATTCGCTGCAGGTTTTGATAGACATAGGCGCACTGATAGCTACAACATCGGCCACATTGGCGATGATACTCGCTTCTTCCAGGACGGTATACCAGATAAGCGAGAACAAGCTGCTTCCTAAAATTCTGAGAAAATACAACAAAAAGAGTGACGTTGCCATAAATGGAGTAATATTGTCTGCGGTCATAGGGGTCGTAATGCTGTTTTCAGGAAACATATACATAATAGCGGCGATAAGCAATTTTGGGATTCTGTTTTCATATCTAATCATAAGCTTCGCGGTAATACATTTCAGGAGAATAAAGACAAAAGCGCCGTTCAAAATGCCAGGGTTTCCGTACCTTTCCGTGATTGCGATAGTCATGTTGTTTATATTCATAATGAGCCTTCCAGGCGAAGCCCTAGATATCGGAGTAGTCATGCTGATACTCTTGATTGTGATTTATTACTTCTTCAGGGAGCTAAAAGGAAAGAAGGTAATAAGAATAGAACTTTTCAAGTGACATCGGCTCTGAAGAGCGCGGATTTTGCATCCGCATAGATAAAAAACAATAAATAACCGCAACGTTATATAACCATATGCTAATTGGAATTATTGGCGCTCCGAACAAGGGAAAAAGCACACTGTTTTCCGCACTTACGATGAACAAGGTGGATATTGCAGATTATCCTTTCACTACCATAAATCCAAACAAGGGAGTTGCATACGCCACCAAACCCTGCGTGGAAAGGGAGTTGAACACAAAATGCAATGCAAGGAATTCCTTGTGCGAAGGCGGAACAAGGATGATTCCGATAAATGTGATTGATGTTGCAGGACTCGTGGAAGGTGCGCATGAAGGGAAGGGGATGGGAAACCAGTTCCTTAACGACTTGGCTGCGGCTGATGCTTTTATGATAGTTGTGGATGCAAGCGGTAAAACCGACCCTTCGGGAAATCCTTGCGCCGATTGCGATCCGATCAACGATTTTGAAATGGTGTTGAATGAACTGCGGCATTGGGTCTTCGGAATAATAAAAAGGCATATGCCCGCACTTGCGAAGAGCAAGGATGGGATAGGGGCATTGCAAGGGCTCTTGACCGGATTAAAAATAACAAAAGACGAAATAGCGGAATGCGTCAAAAGCTGTTATCTTACAGAAAACAGCATAAATTGGTCCGATGATGATATAATGGCTTTCTCGAAATCCATTTTAGGCATCGCAAAACCGATTGCGATAATCGCAAACAAGTCAGACGTGCCTGGCGCTGAAGGGAAAATAAAGGAGTTGGGAAGCAGACTTAATGATGTAAGGGTATTTGGATGCTCTGCCGCCATGGAGCTTGCCCTTAAAAAGGCATCGGAACAGATGCTCATAGATTATATCCCCGGTGCAACAAGCTTTAACATAATAAACAATGCAATAAACAAAGAGCAAAAGGATGCACTCGAATACATGAATAGATTTTTAGAAAAGCATGGAGGCACGGGAGTCCAGAGTGCAATCAATTCCATGGTATTCGAAATACTGGACAACATAGTTGTGTATCCTGTGGAAGACGAAAATAAATTTACAGATCATTCGGGAAATGTGCTACCCGATGCCATACTGCTGGGAAAGGATAGGAAGGCAGTAGACCTTGCAGGGATAATTCATACCGACATTGCAAAAGGCATGCTTTACGCGATAGACGCCAAAAAAAAGATTAAGATAGGAAAAGAGCATATTCTAAGGGATAACGACGTAATTAAGATCGTGAGCACAAAGAAGTGACCCCTGCCTAAAGGTAATAATTATTTTCTTCTTGCTGTAGAGATAATCGCGAATATCGGTGTTAGGACTAAAAGTATTATTATCGGAATTACAACATTGTATGTCAAGTCATTTTTTATGAAATTTGTGATAAAGCCGCTAAAGGTCATTGCCGGATTGTTGAAAAATCCTATAATTATGAATATTATAAATATGCCTATAGTGTATATTATCGAGGTATAAATGGCATTGATAAAACCCACGCCCAAAGTCTTCTCTATTTTATGTCTTAGCTTGCCCACTCTTTCCCCTATCCAAATTGAAACAAGCAATGGAAATATGATCGAACCTGGCAAGAATAATATATAGTTTGCAATTCTTCCGAGTGCGGAAGATGTTGTTGATAATGATGCCGGCAAAAAGGTTACTGCCAATTCAATAATCACTCCCAGTATAAGAAACCCAAACCAAAATACAAGCGGAGCAGA
Organism: Microcaldota archaeon; assembly: GCA_021845575.1. Lineage (GTDB taxonomy): Archaea > Micrarchaeota > Micrarchaeia > Micrarchaeales > Micrarchaeaceae > JAJZVQ01. Next base: position 2,686 of record JAJZVQ010000003.1, read on the forward strand.
GAGCTGTATTTCGCTGCCTTCCTCAAAAATTTCCTTTTCCTTTTCTTTCAAATTATCCTCTTTTTCTTTCAAGCTATTTTGCATCAGAATCAACCGCAATAAGAATTAAACATAAATCTTATTAATATTTACTTTAATAAGCTATATAAAGTTAAGCATAGGTGAAAAAATGGCATCATTGTATACCCCCCAATCGCAGGCAGGAGTCATGAGTTTTTACGATGCTCCGTCAAAAGGTCCAAAACTCAACCCGAAAATCGTGCTTATAGCTATTTTTGTTTTTGGAATAATAATAATTTTAATAGACCATTTTGCGGCATTATGATTTTAGGAACTTGGCATTTTTATGTTCAGACAAAAAATGCCATACAAGCACTGATGTAAGGTTTTTATGGTGAATTGATGCAGAAACAGGTTTTTGAGGGTTATGTTGAATATCTCCAAATAATGGATGAGGATGGAAATATCGATGAGAAGTTGATGCCGGCGGAATTAAGCGACGAAAAAATCATTGATATGTATAAGTACATGCTTTTTGCAAGAAACCTCGATGCAAAGACGCTAAGCCTGCAAAGACAGGGCAGGGTGTATACATTCGCTCCGCTTTTGGGGGAAGAGGCAACGCAGATAGGGGTCGCTTTTGCCATGAAAAAAGACGATATTCTCGTACCCTCGTTTAGGCAGCACGGAATATTCCTTGCAAGAGGACTGCCCCTTGCAAGCCATTTCATATACTGGAAAGGTTATGAAGAAGGGAACATCACATTAAAAGGGATAAATTCTACTCCGTTCGCAGTGCCCGTATCAACGCAGATGCCACATGCTGCCGGAATCGCATTTGGCCAAAAATACCAGGGCAAAAATGCCTCGGTAGTGGCTTATATTGGAGACGGGGGAACTTCCGAAGGGGACTTTTACGAATCCATTAATTTTGCGGGGGTGTACAAGCTTTCTTTGGTGACAATAATAGAGAACAACCAATGGGCGATTTCGATGCCAAGAAGCGGCCAGACTGCGGCGCAGACGCTTGCACAGAAAGCAGTTGCAGCGGGAATAGACTGCATACAAGTGGACGGCAACGATGTCATCGCAGTTTATAAAGCCGCAAGCGACGCAATAAAATCACGAAACCCTGCACTGATAGAATGCGTGACGTACAGATTGGGAATGCACACAACATCGGACGACCCTACAAAATATAGAACAGATGAAGAAGTAAAAAAATGGGAGCAGAAAGACCCTATCAAAAGAGTAAAGGCATATCTTGAGAAGAAGAATTTGTGGAACGACAAACTCGAAAGCGATGAAATTCAAAGCCAAATGGACAGGATTAACAAGGCAGTAGAGGAAGCGGAATCCTTCAAACCCGATCCAGTAAGCATGTTCAAGAATGTTTACAGCTTCATGCCCGAAATCATCAGTGAGGAAATGGAGAGTGCTGTTGGCGCAAATTTTTGGCTTTAGGCGATATAATGAAAACTAATATGGTCGGCGCGATAAACAATGCATTGGAGCTCTGCATGAAAGAAGATGAAAAAATAATCCTGCTTGGAGAGGATATCGGAAAGGATGGCGGGGTTTTCAGGGTTACCGACGGCCTTATCGAAAAATTCGGAGAAAAAAGGGTAGTTGATACGCCTTTGGCCGAATCTGCGATAATAGGTGCTTCGATAGGAATGGCGCTTTCGGGCTTGCGACCTGTCCCTGAAGTGCAATTCGCGGGTTTCATGCTGCTTTCGTTCAGCCAACTGCTGAACCACGCAGCCCGTTACAGATCCAGGACAAGATCCACCATGCCGCTGCCTATGGTTGTAAGAACTCCTGTTGGAGGAGGTGTTAAAGCATTGGAGCATCATTCTGACAATCCAGAAGCGCTTTATTCGCATATTGGAGGATTGATAGTAGTCGAGCCTTCCAACCCATATGACGCAAAGGGATTGCTGATAAAAGCCCTGCATATGAACGACCCGATAATATTTTTAGAGCCGACCAAACTTTACAGGCTTTTCAAACAGGAGATACCGGATGAGATGTATGAAGTTGATATAGGAAAAGCGAGCTACTTGAAAAAAGGCGAGCAGCTTACTGTTATAACGTACGGGAACACCGTTCCGATTGTCAGCAGTGTTATAGAAAAGAAAAATATTTCTGCGGACGTAATCGATTTAAGGACGATAAATCCTTTTGACGAAAAAACCATACTCGAAAGTGCAAAAAAGACAGGGAAGGTGCTCATAGTGCACGAGGCGTCGCTGAATTTTGGCGTGGGCGCGGAAATATCCGCAAGAATCGCGGAAAAAGCGATGTTCGAACTTTCGGCACCGATAATGAGGGTCGCCGCTCCAAGCTTCCCTGTTCCTTATCCCGGGTACGAGAATTATTATATACCAAACGAAAAAAAGGTGTCGGATGCAATAGATAAATTGCTTTCGGTGTGATTGCATGAAGGAACTCAGATTTGTAGATGTGGGTGAAGGGATTACAGAAGGGGAGATCCACAAATGGATGGTAAAAGATTTTGATGAAGTAAAAGAGGACCAGCCTCTTGTGCAGGTGGAAACAGACAAAGCGATAGTAAATCTGCCAGCACCCATCTCGGGAAAAATAAAAATAATCGTTGAAAAAGGCAGTGTTAAGGTTGGCGATATTCTCGCATTTCTGGGAGATGAGGAAGAATTGAAAAACGTTCCGGTTCAAAAAGCGGAAAAACCTGTCATTTCGGAAGCTGCAAACGTAAGAACGGAAAAACCGCCAAACCCAAAAAGCATGCAGGATATTCTTGCGACTCCCGCTGTAAGAAAACTTGCAAGAGACCTTGGCGTAGACATTACGAAAATTGCAGGAACAGGACCGAACGGTCGCATAATGGAGAGTGACATAAGGAATTTTGCGGCTAAAGGGAGCAGCAAAAATATTGAAACGCCTGAAGCAAAAACAGTCCAGGGAGGCGTGGAAAGAATCCCGATGACCCAGATAAGGAAGGCAATAGCAAGGAATATGGAGCTTTCGTGGACAATACCAAGGGCAACGCACATGGATTTGATTGACGCGACGCATCTTGCCGAGATTGTGAGCAAAGAAAAACCAAAAATGGAGAAACTTGGAGTTAAGCTCACTTATCTTCCGTTCATGATAAAAGCTGCAGTCGAAGCGCTAAAAGAAAATGAGCGATTCAATGCGAGTTACGACAAGGAAAAACAAGAGGTAATAATCAAAAGGTATTACAATATAGGAATTTCTGCGGAAGGAGACGACGGGCTGAGGGTAATTGTAATAAAGGATGCGGATAAAAAGAGCATAATTGAAATTGCGAAAGAGATTCAGGAGCTAAAAAAGAAGGTAATGGAAAAAACCATAAAGATAGAAGAAATGAGCAATACGTCATTTACGATAACAAGCGTCGGCAGCCTGGGAGGAGGATTCCTTTCAATCCCTATGATAAATTATCCTGATGTTGCAATATTGGCAATGCATTTCATAAGGGATACGCCCATTGCAAAGGATGGAAATGTAGTGATAAGAAAGATCCTTCCATTTTCGATAGTATTTGATCACAGAGTAGTGGATGGTGCGGAAGCGGTAAGGTTCGGCAATTCCATAAAAGGCTATTTGGAAGATCCGGAATTCTTGGAAATGATATAATAAATTGATTACAGTTCCCTTTTAAATTCTATCAGGCCCTCTTTTTCCGAGAGCACGATATCCGCATTTTTCTTAACCTCTTCTACAGCATAAGGCGATGCGATTACAAGCCCGTTTTTCTTGGCTTCAAAAAGCAAAGGGATGTCGTTATAACCGTTTACTATCACTGTACAGTTTTTTATGCGTATCCCATGCTGCCACATTGCGATTGAAGTCGCTTCGGCTTTCTGTTCTCCATTTTTCATTATTATCGCGGCGGCGACCAGTTTTCCGTCCTTGTCGAATATCTCCTCATTTGATATAAAAGCCTGAAAATTGGCCAATTCCGTAGCGACTTTGGCGACAGTAGAGCCGCTCATTGTTGAAATCATTTTAAACTTATCAAAATTCCTGGCCAGCATTGCGGTGTTTTTTATAATATTTTTTTCCATATGGATTTTAGCGGCAAACCTCATTTCTTTTTCTGTTATTCCGGCTTTGATCAAGGCATCGTAAAAAATGCGCAAAGAGTCGTATAAAGCATTATCGTCCGTCTTTTCATTCCTTAATTTATTCTTTACAATAATGAAATTTTCGATTCCGCGCAAAAAATTCTTTAGATTGCCCTTAACAAGCTCTTTTTTCAAGCATACCTTTCCGATATTTTCCGAAGCATTGCCTTTTATCAGAGTATCGTCAAGGTCAAATATGGCCGCTTTGGTTTTTGCCATATGCCTCATGCATTCGTTCATCTCTTTAGACTGCAAGGTTTTTTGATTGCCCATAAAAAGTTATATTATTCCAAATATTTATAAATTACTTCAAATCCTAGATGAAGAAAACATATAAATATTTAAAGAGTTCTTTAAAATTAAAAAATTAAAAGATGAAACTAAATTAAAAGATGAAACTATGGAAACGAAAAAAATTATTCGCAATACACTGATTGGAGCCAGTGTTTTAATTGTTGCTGCAACAGCAAGCGGTTGTGGGCAAGGGCAAGAGACCGCTAAAAATATTGGCACGACAATACCTGAAATAAAAAAAGTGGAACGAAATCCGTATGTAGCATCATGCAACGCGTTAGCAAAAAGCGCGCTTTATGAAATGCGAAGAGGCGAAATAAACTCTATTAGTTATTTAGCAGAGATACATAATCTAAAGGATGAACTTGTCGCAAACAATTTACTGAAAATATATTCATTGAGAAAGTGCAATACCACTTGGTATCGTTGGCATAATAAAGAATACCTCTTAAAACATAAAAGACAATAACGAGAATTTACCAAGGAACGTTCTTAAGGTTTAATTTGTACGCACCTTTGTTTGTAAGGAGGTGCGTTATTCCTGTTATTGCAATCAGAAAGATTATTCCGTATAAATCAGGAAGATAACCAAACGGCAGGGCAAATATAAATGCAAAAATGAAAAATCCGTATTGGTCGAATATCGGGAAATGCTTTCCTGATTCCATTCTCAGCCTTCTTTTTATAAAACTTCCTATTAAGTCGCCGAAGTTTGCCCCGATGGTTAAAAATATTGCGATTACAAGCATGTATGGAAAAAATGGGAATTCCAATGCCCCGACGGCAATGCCTGCAATAACACTGGAAAGCGTTCCTCTTATTGTTTTGTGGTCGCCGAAGATCCTTTTTCCGCGGAATTTCTTTTTTAAATCAAGCGGGGTTCCGCCGCCGAATATTACTGGAGCGCCGTTTGCGGCATATGCCGGAAATATATAGATTATTGGGTAAATAAAAGTCAGATAAAGAAAATCAAGAAGCAAAATATCACTTGATTTCGAGCTTTCTTATTTCTACTTTGCTCAATTTTGCAATATGGTTTATCTTGTTGTAGATTTGCGCTTGCAGCTTTCCGTCAATTACGGAACCGATTATTTCGTCATAATTATTTTCCGAGATATAACTTTCAAGAAACTGATTCATTTCTTTTCTTATTCCCGAAATTCTCGAGTGCGTTTCCTTTTTTGCGGTTATCACTACCGGTTTTACGATTATATTGACGCTATCTTTTGATGATGCCTTTAAGACGGATGATGAAATGCTCCTGTACCTTCTTACCAATGACCTTAGATAGCTAAACAGTATCTCGATTTTAACTATTCTTGTTTTAACCTTGCTACCATCTACGCCGGTAATCTTGAAGTATATGTTTGTATACGAATTTTGCGGATTGTGTGTGAGGGAATCGAGGCTAACCTTAAGGTTTTTCCCGACCAGGCCTTTCTCGTCGTTTGCGGGGATCTCTGCGATGATAACTTCATTAAAAATTTTCGGTGCGTAGACAGAGAACCATTTCTTGAGTTTCCACTTTTCGGTAGTTTTTTGTATTGCCATTTAATCACAATTTTCCTTTTATCAACAGCTCTGCTGTTTTTGGATTGTACTTCCAATTGCTCGGAAGAACCCCCTCCCTGGTATAATACCTGGTAAGCCTCCATATCTTCGCTTCGGTTCTGGATAACGCGGTCTTGTTATGGACATCTCCTTTATTATTTTCAATATGCTTCCTTATTTTAACCGCTTTCCTAATCAAATCCAGCAAGTCTTGCGGCACGCTTGATTTTATATTGTTTTCATTAAGAAACGCGACAAGCCTTTTACCCAATGCGTGCTGGATATATTTTACATTGTTGTTCGCTTTTAATTTTTCGCCGATAAGGGCAGGGCTTGTTCCTTCTTTAGCATAATTCAATATAATCTGCTCTATCTCTTCCTTGCTTGTCTCGCTGGTTCCTTTTCCGAATTCTGCCCTATCAATAACAGGTTTTCTTGATTTTGATTTACCTTTTCTTCTGGTATAAAGTTTCGCCATTTATTCGACCTTATAAAATTTTGAATATGATTAAAGAATACAATTGTAAGAATAGCTATAAGATTATATTGACAGAGTAATCTCCTTTTTCTATGTTTATCTTACTTGCCTTGCATATCCCAGACAATTCTGCCTTAGAATATTCAACCGCACTATAATATTCATCAGGAACATTTATATTAATAGCTGTTATCTGTTTGTTGAGGGCTATTCTTGAAGTTGATTTTGCCTTTCTGACATCGGATATTATATCGTTTAAAACAGACCCGGCGTTTTCGTAATCTATTTCTGGGACAACGCTGGAAAAAACAATTCCGTTTATAACATAGTCGTTCTTTGAAGGCTTTTCTGCGTATTTCGGCAATTTCTCGGTGAATACGCTTTTGTCGCTAAACATGTTATTTATTTCCTCACTTATGAATGGTATTACCGGCGCGAAAAGTTTAATCGAATTTGTCAGCACGTATCTCAAAACAAACGCTGCAGCCGTCTTGCTTTCATGCATTTGCTCTTCTTCCGAATTTATTCTGTATTTTACGTTTTCTATATAATAATCACAGAATTCATGCCAATAGAAATTTGTCATTTTATTCATGGCCGAATACAAATCGAACTTATCGTAGCTTTCCATTACTTCTTTTGCAACCTGATTGAACCTGTTCAATATCCAAACATCGAATATCCCCATATTCTTTGCTTCTGATTCGTCGATCTTGATTCCTGAAATGGAATTTTTGGTAAACAAAGCGGAATTGTAAAATTTTATGGTAAAAGATTTTGCATAATTGAGCTCTTCATAAGAGAATGTCTTATTTTTTCCGGAACTCCCGCTTAATGCCGCCCAGAGCCTTAACGCATCAATACCATAATCTTTTAACACATCTTCAGGATTGACGCCGTTACCGTAGCTTTTGTGCATTTCCCTGCCATCCTTGCCTAATATCAACCCTGAGATTATTATATTCTCAAAGGGCTTGCTCCCTGTAAGCGCCCATGTCCTAAGTATAGTATAAAATGCCCATGTCCTAATTATGTCAGAACCCTGTATCCTGAGTGAAGCCGGAAATCCTTTCTTAAACAATTTTGTATTATCTGGCCATCCGGCGATAACCATAGGAGTTATGGATGAGTCTACCCACACGTCGCATGTGTCCGTTTCTCCCTTGATGTCCTCGAACCCGCACTTGTCACATTTTGTTACGTTTGAGGATTCAAATGCCGGATTTACCGGAAGGGATTTGGCATCCGCAGGTATTATATTCCCGCAGTTTTTGCAGTACCAGAAAGGCAAGGGGGTGCCGAATATCCTTTTTCTGGATATGTTCCAATCCCAGTCAATATGATCACTCCAATCATGAATGCTTTGAACTGCGGATTCAGGAAACCATTTTATTTCCTTTGAAAGCTCCTTTATTTTGTCGGCGTACTCCTTTGTCTTTATAAACCATTGGACAGAAGACAATAATTCGATTGTGGTGCCGCATCTGTCATGTACTTTTATATTTTGTTTTGTCTCCTCTTGCTTTAAAAGCAGGTTGTTTTCTTTTAAATCGGAGATTATTGCTTCCCTTGCCTTTTCCGAATCTAAGCCAGTATACTTTCCGGCATTTATCAACAAGCCATTCTCGTTAATCGCTTGCACGTAATCAAGTTTGTGCTTGTAAAACAAGACAACGTCGTTCTTGTCTCCGTAAGTGCACACCATCTCTGCGCCTGTTCCGAATTCCTTATCTATACCGTCGTCGCTTATTACAGGTACTTTTATACCAAAAATAGGAACTGTTGCCTTCTTTCCTATTATGTTCTTGTATTTTTCGTCGGTTGTGTTTACTGCGACTGCAACACACGCATGCATCATTTCAGGCCTTGTTGTCGCTATTTCGATTTTTTCCCCTTCTACATCAAAATAAATATAATTAAGAATTGATTTCCTTTCATATTCCTTGGTTTCTTCCTTTGCGATAGAGGTATTGCATTTCTTACACCACATTACTGGATGGTTTGCCCTATATATAAATTTTTTCTCGTACATCTGCAGCAATGAGAGTTGTACTTTCCTCCTGTATTCTGGCGACATTGTTATGTATTCATAATCTTCATCGAATGTTGCGCCGAGCTTATGCATCTGCCCTTTCATTGCATGGATATTTTTTTTGGCTAAATCGACGCATTTATTGTAAAATTCTTCTCTGCCGATTCCCTTCCCGAATTTTTTTTCGACAGCCATTTCTGTCGGGAACCCCTGCGAGTCCCATCCTACTGGATAAAGCACGTTATATCCTTTCATTCTCAGGTATCTCGCAATGGAATCTATATAAGATACCCAAAAGGCCTGACCCATATGCAGCTCTCCGCTGGTGAACGGTGGCGGGGTGTCTATTACAAAAATTGGTTTGTCCTCATTTTCCTTGAACTTGAATATCCCGCTCTCTTCCCAATACGTGATCCATTTTTCTACATTTACTTCCATGTAATTCACTTGCGACCCGCATGTTTATATCTTTATATTTTTATTATATCTTTATATTTTTACGAAGTATGGAAATTATTGCTTCCTTGTCCAAAAAAATTTCCAAGTAACTTTTATTTTTTATTATGTCATCAGCTTTTATCCATAAATAACTTGCGTTTTCAATATTCAATTTTATTTTTCTGCTTTTTGAAACAAATACAAAAAATTCATTATCCCATTTTTTATTCTTGTAGCAAAGAGTTACCTTACACGGTTCTGAAATGAGCAATAATTCCTTCTTTTTCAATGAAGTTTCTTCTTCTATTTCCCTATATGCCGTATCCAGATATCTTTCTCCGGCTTTCCTTTTTCCAGTAACAAATGCCCATTTTCCGGGATTGGTTATGAACGGAATTTTCCTTCTCTTCAAAACCAAAAAATACCCATCATTGAATATGGAGGCGCATATCCCGTCCATTTTTTCATATTTATCCATGACAATCGCAATGAATTCTTGTGGATACATTGACAAAGACTGTTCAGTAATGGCCAATAAATACAAAAATAACCAAAAACAAAAAAATGGTTTAAAAACAATAAACAAAAAAACAGCAATTCAGGATTATGCTAATTCTCCTGTGGCAAATCTTGCTTTTACATCAGTGATTTTTACCTTTACTTCTTCACCTTCCTTTGCTCCTTTTACGAAAATCACAAAACCGTCTATTTTTGCAATTCCGTCTCCTTTAGATGCTACTGCTTCTATCTTCACGTCTACCACATCACCAACTTTCACTGGTTTTGGCATGAAATAGTTTGATTTTACTTTCATTCCTTCGTTCCTTCCTTCAAATCTTCTTCCATTTCTATGTCCTCTTTCTTCGTTAGGTTCATCTTCTCTCATGAAATCTCTCTAATACGTAGAATTAGCTTTTCGCATTACTCCGTACTTGGAAATATTTTATTATTATATATTTAAAATACTTTGCATTTTTTACGGGAATGTGTAATTATTGTTTACATAACTTGGTTTTGGGGTGTGAGGTACTGGTTTTCCAGTATAATTGTTGAGCTCCAATATCCTTATCGGATACGTTCCGTTTACATAATTTATTCCTGTCGCATTTGCCGGATACACCTGCGTGAAACCTGGAAGCTTGCCGAAGAAGTAACCCCTGTAGAAGTTTGAGTTGTAGAATTCCGAAGGAGCATTCGTTACCGTATCATTTGGTCCGTTTGGAAGATATACCATCAAGAATTCCAGATACGGAGGGCCATTTTGAGAAAGACTTACTTCGCCTAAAGGCGGTTCGCTTGCGACCTGTATTACTGCGTTGAGCTTTGTGCCATTGGAGTTATATATCTGCATTGTCCCGCTCTTAGACTGGTTGAGATCTACACATACCGTTTTGTTGCTTAGGCTGTTTCCTACAACAAGATACGAATACGCAAACTGCGCAGTATTATTTGTTATCGAGCAATAATCGTTTATGCTGGGGCTTTGGCTTGGAATCAGTGTGGCAAGCGGAACAAGGACATATTGAGGGTCGTGAGAGAGCTCGCACTTAGACTGCCCTAAGAGGTATGGAGCGGAAATATTGGCTTGTTTTGCCTCATCAATCGCAAATGCCATGCTCGTCTCGTTTACATTGATGCATGCAAGGAAATCGAGAGCTCCCCACTTTTGTATCAATCCGTTGTCAAATATTATATAACGGGTCTGGTTTCCGTTAAGGTAGTTTGCAAGGGCGCCTGGAGTATATCCGTCTTTCGGCCCTAGCACGTAATTGGCTGCAACTCCGAAATCCTCAATCGGCTGAGAATTATCGCCTCTTATTACTGTTGGGGTCTGTCCGAACCAGTTTATCCAATCTCCATAATCCCACCAAGAGACTACTCTCGGACCATTAGGACCTATATTGGTTTTCATCCACTGCAAGGCTTGAAGCCAGTATCCCGGAACTACATTGCAGAAAAGATCCGCACCGATAGAGTTATTGCATGCGATATTTTGATTTTGATAGTTAATTGCGGAATAGAATGCCTGGGTTATCGAACCACTTTCCCCTAAAATAGGAGAATGGTATGCAAAACTGACTATTTCAATTAAAAGAAATACTACAAGCAAAACCCACATGCGGTTCTTTTTCTCCGCCTTGTTAAGTATTATTATTATGAGCAGAAACGCCGCGGCGATTATCGGTGAAAGGAAAAATATGGCAATTGCAAATATTGCGAACATCATATCCCTATGTTCCGAATACGCCTTCCTTACATACGCTCTCATATCATAATTTTCATTAAGCTTGAAGCTGAAGTTGTTACCTATATATATCGCCGCCTCTCCCATTATGATTCCTATCAGGATTATGTATGCAACGCCGAAATGCGGAAGGTACTTTACTTCAGAAAATGCAGCCACGGCAAGAGGGAATGTAATCCATATATACAGCATTGCGGTCTTGCTTTTCCTGTAAACTATGCTTATCAAAAGCAGCAGCATTGAAACCGCCAAAACCGCATAAACGAAAAGAGGCGCACCGAAAAAGCTCTGAGCTATCATTCCAAGACCCGCTGCACCGAAATTATATGTAAGTCCTGTAGGTTCGAACTCCTGAACTGTCATAAACAGAGGGGTTGACGGAGTCGTAAACTTCGTGCTCAGGTTTATATAAGATAAAAATGTGTTCCTTATCGGCGTAAACACTATCACAAGAATTGCAATGATTACAATCAACAAAATCCATTCCCATTTTATTTTGTTGTCGAATTTTTTAAGTATTTTCTTTTCATAGAGGAGTTTTGGCACTAAATCTACAAGGGCAATCAACAAAAGGGCGAACAGAGGGAATCCCACAGTTATAGGTATTCCTGCCATTGTCGGGATTCTTCCGCTCAGTGTTGCGTGGTAAGGGTAATAAACTGCGAGGAATATTCCTATAACTGCAATCACTATCGCATTCATTTTATAGAAATCCATTTCCATGTCGTTCCTTATAACATTGACGAATCCCTGTATCAGTATGTACGCCGCAAGCACCGCCGCGTCTACAGTGTAATAATGCGCACCTAGGAAAGTAGACGCATATGCAATGCCCGCAAGTATTGCAAGTCTTGCGTTCTTCGGCTCTTTGATCGCAATCATGTACGTGGCAAAGAAGAAGAAAAGCGAGAATATTCCCCATGGTTCGAGCAACTGCTCCCCAGACACGAATGTAGTAAACAGTACAGGCATAGTAGCGGCAAACGCAGCGCCTATCAAACCTATATATTCATCATACTCTTTGTAAAGAAGCATGAACACTACGAAAACGAGAAGCGCGGCAGTGATTGGCGGATATACTCCTGATACATTGCTCATAAGCGTTGTATTAAAGGAGGTATAGTTGTATGAAAACGAGTTCGCGATGGAATACCAATAAGCTTCCAGATAAGGAATTAGTGGCTGTATCCTTATGACGGTTCCGTTGGCGACTATCGGCCACGCGGAATGTGAAAGCAGTGGTTGGTAACCAAAGTTAAGTATCGCCTGCGCACCCAACATGTCAAAGTAAGGATCGAATTCGAAAAACACAGGAGTTATAACGGCGCTAAACATCCTTGTGGCGAATGTCAGTATCATTATCGAAAGAAGGGCAATCCAGATCCATTTGTTGATTTCTTTGTCTGTTTTCTCTGGTTTTGCTTCAAGAGAATTCAGCAAAGCCCTTTCACTAACCATGTGAGAGTTGTGGAGATTTAGCAAATCCCTGTTATGAAGCTCGATAACTTTTTTCTTTTCTTCTTCGGTAAAATTTCCTACTAAAGCCATTTCATCCGATTGCTTTTTCTGAAGATCCTCCTCTTCCTTTATATGCTTGCTTATTGCAGGTTTTGCTTTCTCGAACATTCCCAGTTTTTTTCTGATTGACGAAATCTCCTTTTGCAGTTCCGTCTTGTCGGTTATATCCTCCTTGGTTTCTTTAGGCTTGTTTATTGCATTTAATATGTCGCTGAACACACCTTCCTTGTAACATATCGCCGCGGCAACGATTGTTATAATCAATGCGTTTACCTCGAAAAGCTGCATTGAGAACGCGAATGCGTGAAAATAGGACATGAAATATGAATCAGCCCATGTGAGAGTTGCGGGTGCGATAAGCCCGAATATAAAACCTATTACAAGAACCTCGAATAAATGCAATCTGGTGCCTTTGAGCAAAGCCAATGCTAGAAGTATACCTGGCACAAACATCGTGATTGATGCAATTAAAGCGGCTAATATAATGCTCATGATCATCAATTTAAATTATCAGTTAGAATATCTTCTAAACGTTAAGCGACCTGTATTGATTTAGGCACTTCGATTTTCTTCACTTCCCTGTCAGGGAAGACTGTTCCGGGAGGAACTATTCTTACTTTTACACCTATGGCGCCATATTTTGGATATGCAACTGCAGCAGCCTCCCTTACTAAAGTTGTCACGTTTCCGCTGTTAGGTATGTATCCTATCCTTTTCCTTATGCTCTTCGCCCTTGCGTTCTTTGCCGCAAGCTTGCCGCTGATTATTATTTCCACTCCGATTGCTCCTCCATCTATGATATTTTTCAATGTCTGCTGCATTATCTTCCTGAAGTTCACTCCCTTTTCAAGCCTCTGCGTCATGTCTTTTGCCATCAGCAAAGGTTCAAGCATCTTGTTTTCCACTTCCACTATGCTTATCTGCGGATTTTCCATCTTGAATTGGCTTCTCACTTTTTCGGTTATCATATCTATTGTCCTGCCGCCTTTTCCTATGACCCTTCCCGGATTAAGCACGTATATCGTTATTCTTGTTATTACAGGGGTTTTTTGCACTTCGACTCTGGAAAATCCTGCCCTTGCAAGGGATTCCTCCAGAAACTTGGAAACATTATATTTCAATATTGCATCATTGATAAATTTGTATTCTATTGCCATTTAATCACGATTATTATCTATTGTCTCCGCTTCCTTTCAGTGCACCGCGGTTTTTCCTGTCCTTCAGTTTTTCTATATTTTTATTTGCTATATACTCTAAAGAGTCTTCATTTTTAGGCACTATATGACTCGACAGTTCGGAAAGATACCATAACACGTCACCCAATTCTCCGACAGCGTCCTCGATTCCCAATTCCGTGCCATCTCGTATTGTCTTCTTTATTTTATTTGCCAGTTCGCCTGCTTCGCCTACCAGCCCTAAAACAAGGTATTCGAGCGCTTTATCCTTTGGGTATATCGCAGTCTTATGCGCTTCTCTTTGATATTCGCCAAATCCTTTTATTTCTATTGCCATATCCAATCACTTACTTCCTGTTTTTTGTTCTACTTGCTTTTCTTCTTTTACTGCTGTTTTTTCTTTTTTTATCTCTTTCGGGATTGTTTCTTCTTTTATCTCTTTTACTGCTGCGGGTTTTTCTTCCTTTACTTCTTTTACTTCTTTTATTGCTACTGTTTTTTCTGGTTTTACTGCAATTTTGGGTTTTTGAATTTTAACCTCTTTTAAATTCCTGCTAATCCTTTTTTTCATCTTTTCGCTCAGATCCTTGTCGCTTGCGCTTACGCCTATCTCGACTTTTGCAAATTCGAGGTTGCTCACTCTGGGTGTAACAAAACCGTATCCGCCTGCGCCCTTTCCCACGAAAAGCTTTCCTTTTGACGGCGATCTTTCGGCTATCGTTGTTTTGTTCGCGCATGCATGCACAATGAACATCGCATCGGGCTCGAATCCCTTATTCACCGCATTTGCAGATGCATTGACCAATACCTTTTTCACGATTCCTGCGCATTTTATAGGGTATCTCCCCTTTTTCCCGCCAAGCTCGTGCCTTGAACCCATTCCCTTGTTGTGCCTTCTGAAGATTATCGGCATTTCTTTTATAGAGTCAAGCACCTTGATTGCGTCGTTTATTTTTTTGTACCTTATTGCATCGCACACGGCTCCGAGATCCTTGTAGCTGGCATTGATATCCTTTGCGTATGCAAATATTATTTCTTTGCGATTCCTGTTGAATGAGTATCCCATTTAATTACCTTTGAACATTTCATTACTTGTTTGCAAGGAACTTGCTTCCTCTTGTAGCCCTTATTCCAGGAGCTGAATGCTGCACCCTCTTTGTGGAATACGCGAATTCCCCAAGTCTATGGCCGACCATTGCCGGTTCTATAGTGAATATCTGAAACTCTTTGCCGTTATGTATGCCGAACTTCAAACCTATCCAATATGGAACGATTACGGCTTCCCGCAATTGCGTTTTTATTATTTTATCCTTGCCTTTTTCCTTATATTCCTTTACTTTCTCATTAAGCTTCCTGTAATCTGCAGAATTCCTTTTGAGGCTTCTCCTTGCTCTTGAATTTACCAATTCGGCGAATTCGCTTGCGCCGAGAACTTTGACCTGTTCTGTCGTCAATCCTTTAAATGCAATTTTTTCTACCATTCAATCTACCTCTTCTTTCTTCCAATTCTTCTTGCTGCAATATGTCCTACTTTTCTTCCAGGCGGGGCATTTCTAGAGGTCATGCTGCTCTTTCCTTTGTGGTGCTGTTTTCCTCCGAACGGATGATCGACAGGATTCATTTTTACTCCTCTGTTGACAGGCCACGTCCTATTAAGCGAATGCTTTATATAATGGTTTTTTCCTGCCTTCAGGATGGGCTGCTCGAGGAATCCGCCTCCTGCCACAACTCCGAGTTGCGCCCTGCAGTTCATATCGAACGAAACGCTTTTTTTGGATGGCATTTTTACCAGGGCCTTATTCCCAAGCCTTGCTGTTATAAATGCGAAATTGCCCGCAGCCCTCACGAGTTTCCCGCCATCGCCCCTGTTTCTTTCGATGTTGTATATGGGAATGCCTTCAGGTATTTCGGACAATCTTTTTACGCTGCCCAACGAGTAATCTTTCATTATGTGGATTTTATCCCCAATCCTTATTCCTTCCGGAGCTAACAGTTCGCCTTTTGAAAAATCATCATAAGTTATAGACATGATAGGTGGCGTGTGACCTACTGTATTGAATAAACCAACTACCTCCCCGCTCTTTTCAGTATTTGGATAATTAACGCTGATATTGAACGTATTTGGTAATTTTTTATATACGTTAGATCCTTTTCCGCGCCTTTGTTGTCTCAGCTTTTTACCCATGATTACACCAATTTCAACTTCATTGCTATCTCGCTCGCCTTATACTGTGAAGTTAGCGTTATATATGCTTTTCTCTGGTTTATAGGAGTGTTTATCACATTTATCTTTTTAACTTTGACCTTGAACGTTTCTTCGAATTCCTTCTTTATGTCTGTCTTTGTCGCCCTTGAATCCACTATATAAGCCAATCTATTGTTTTTTTCTATTGCAATTATTCCTGAAGATTTTTCAGTAGCCAATGGGTATTTTAGAGCTTTCATAATTTTCACTTTACATATTTTGCCTGTTTTGATAATACAAGCCTGCTTATTATTTTTTCTGCGTTATTTACTGCTCCCTCACTCCATAATGTTATTCTCCCTGGAACCCCTCCTGGCGCAAGCGCGTTAACAGTTAGTCCATTCAACAAACAGACATCGATTCCCGGAACATTCCTTGCTGCTTTCAATGCACCTTTATCTTCGTTGAATACTAAGAGCAGTGTTTTCTTAAAGTGCCTCCTGTTGGATTTTCTCCTTAATCCTTTCCTTATGTGCATTTTTCTCCCTTCTTCAACAATGTTTCCAAGATTTAGATTATCAAGCACTTTGAGTATATCTTTAGTTTTGTTTATTTTCTCTATGTCATTGTTTACTATGATAAACTTTTTTGAAGCTGAAATAGAACTTATCAGTGCATTCTGGTATTCTATATTATTCATCTTTTCTACAAGCTTTTTCTGGATCATGTTGGGGTGCGCCCTTTTTCCTTTCGTTGCGGAAGGTATTTTCTTGACCTTTCCCTGTCTTCCGTCCCCAAGCTTTTCTCTTGGTCTTATGGCTATACCCATATGCCTTCCTGACCTATATGAATTCATTCTGCCGAAATATTTTGCAGTTGTCTGCAGCCCTGCAAGCACGTAATGACCCTGCGGCTGCAAAATATAAGAGCGTTCTGCGATAACCGCTCTTTTTATAAGTGGTTCATTTATCTTATAACTGAACATCTCAGGTAACTCTATGGTTTTTTCTTCCTTTCCTTCAATAGTGTAAATTGTTGCCATAAAAATCATTTTAATATAGTAATTATCTTGGGTTCTCTTGGCTTGGAATTTATGGTTCTGCTAAGACTTTCCCTTAGTCTGACAAGTCTTTTTTGCGTTCCGGGAATCGAACCCTCTACAATCACAAAAGAATTTTTGACATTGCCATAATTTATAAAGCCTGATTTCTTGTTTACTTCAGAGACTTGTTCAGGATTTCCTATTTTGAGTATTCTCTTGTTCCTTTCTGTCCTATAATTAAAGCCCATCTGCCCAGGCCTTGGTACAGTATAAAGAATCTTTCCGATTCCGTATGAACCCAATATGCTTCCGCTCCTGATTTTCTGTGTTGCTTTGTGCGAATGCCTGCTCACTCCGAATCTTTTTATTGCTCCCTGCCATCCCTTTCCTTTTGTTATGGCAGTCACATCTATGTATTCTCCTTGTTTGAATGTGCTATCAATTTTTATCTCTTTACCTAGGTTGTTTGACAAGAAAAGGAATTTTTCCTCAATGTTCTTTGCGTCGACAAACGATTCGAATCTTTCAATATGTTTCTGGTCGCTCCCTGTTGTTTCTGGATAGGCGACGATTAACGCTGTCGCATCCTGGAATTTTTTCAATTCCTCTTTAAACTTATTGAGCTTTGTATCATTGTTTTCTGTTTTTATCCCAAATTTTTTTATTGCATCCTTGCTGTAAATTTCGGTTGCAACTTCAAGATATCCTGAATACGGATTTTTTCGATAAAACCTAATCCCGTAAAGTTCCATCTGCGGCACTTCCAATACCGTGCAGGCTTTATTGACTTCCTGCTGTTTTGCAGGGGATTCTGAATCATCAATCATCATCAGGTTTGACATTCCTACCTTATATGCTACAATATTGGCGAGCCTAGCTTCCCTTTTTAATGAGGGTTTTGCGCGGATTCTTGGTAAGATTTTTGATGCACGCCTTCTTTGCCAAAATTGGTGTGAACCTCTTGTCATATTAACACATTAACATTGATTATATTTATAGAAATACAAAAAGCAAATTTAAAACTAAATTCAAACAAAACTAAATATTATCTAACTAACAATTAAGATAATATATTTTTATCACAAATATATTTATATACGTTTACTTTTTCTTCTTTATTTTTTTGGAATGTCTACCATTGAAGTATTATCGATTGTCTGGATATCCCTCAATACGGCATTTATTGATGCCCTAAGAGCGGTTATATCATTTGCGTATACCTTAAATTTTATAATGGAGGGGGTTTCCTCGATATCGATGCTGCTTCTTTTATGATTGTTGAAATTAAGAATCTTTTTGTATTCCAAGCCATTAATTTTTTTTATCGATATTATGGAAGAATTTTTGAATTTCATGCTACTTACCCGAAAAAGACTATGCCATCAGACCTCTGTGCTTTCTCCCGCTCTTTGTCAAGGCTCTGAATGCTCTGCCTTTCTTTCCTATTACATTACTATATGTCAAATCATTTTGTATTGCGGCGTTGTCTCTTTCAAGCATTATTATTTCATAGAATGAATCGGATCCTGCCTTTCCGACAAAATACGAATTTAAAACTTCGCAGTTAGAGAATTTTTTTGATGCTCTCTCCTCTGCAATGCTTTGAAGCGATTTTGCTCTTGTAAAATACCTGCCTGACTTTGAAGGTTTTCTGCCTCCCCCTACAGTGGCTCTTTTTTTGCCGCCCCCTTTGACCTTGACTCTTGCCATTATTATGCCTTCTTTTGCCTTATAACCGAGCTTTCTTGCTCTCGGTATATTTGTAGGTTTGTCAATTCTCTCTATTGGGGGTTCGCTTCTCCATTTAACAATCCTGTTTTTGTATTCTACAGGTTTCTCTTTGTATTCTCTGATAAAAGTATCTCTTATTTCTTTATATGCTCCCATTATAACCACTGGCAATAATATAATTATTCTTTATTAGAAAAGTTAATTTATTTATCTATATCTGTTATGGACAAGAAATGTGTTGTAGTGTAATTCAAAGAAATAAAGAAGATACGATTATATAAAGTTTTCTAATATATAATATTAGAATGTGTGATTTTATGGTAGAAACAAAATCCTCGAAAAAACAGATTGAAATATTATATTTATTGACATACCTGCTGACTTGGCTGACAGGTATTATTATATATATTACTGAGGGGCAAAAGAACAAAAGGTTAAAATTTCATGCAATCCAAGCCATATTTTTGGGTATCGCAGCTTTTGTTGTGAGCATTATTTTAGACTTCACACTTATTTTTTCATATATCGGAACCATAATAAGCATTTTGGCATGGGTATACGGCATGTATATAGGGTACATGGGATCTAAAGGAGAGGATATAGAAATTCCGATTATAGGGGAATACGCAAGAAAGTATTCAAAATAATATATCCTTTTCAAAATCAAATATTATTTTACTTATTTGAAATAAATTTGATATCGACAATCTGTTCTGTGGTTGATAATAATTGGTAAGTATAATGACAGACAAAATACATCCATCAAGTATCAAATTGCACAAAAAAATATTAAAACCCCAAAATAAAGAATTTGCATGGATTAAACACCATTATACCCAACTTATTATAATTGCTATAATAGTATATGCAATAATTTATTCTGTGCTTGTCAGTATAGGTCCAGCTAAAACAGGGGATGATATGGCTTATGCAGGATTAGCCATACAAACAATTCATGGTGCTTTCCATGAAACAAATTATATATATACAGTTAGATTTCTTCAGGTATTCCCAATCGCTTTCTTCTATGAGATATTAGGGGTTAATGGATTTTCTAGTGCGGCATGGGATATAACATCGTTTGTTTTAAGTGTCATAATTGCATATTTTCTTGGCAAAGAATTGTATAATAAAAAAGTTGGGTTGATTGCAGCGCTTCTTATGTGCTTTTTCCCGCTCGTTTTACAGTATACCGGAACTATGAGCGACGATACTCCTGTAATGATGTTTGTTTCACTGACTATACTTGCATTGTTATATGCAAGGAAAAGAAATTCAAAAAAATGGTATTTTGCTTCTGGAGCGCTTGTTATTTCTGCGCCGCTTGTTACCCCACTTGGTTTTATAATAATACCTTTTCTTGCAGGATACCTTGCAATTGAACTTTTAAGAAGAAAACTTAGTATTAACAGGATAACATTGTATTTTGTTGTTGGGTTGCTTTTTTCAGGTATTTTGCTTATGATAATCAATTACATTCTTTCTGGAAATCCACTAATAACTATAACTCTAAATGGATATTATTACAGCCAAGTAGGGACTCCGGGTTTTGCAACTGCAGGGGCATTGGCAGGTCCATTATATTATGTGCATGTGATATTTCCGTATAACCTTTCTTCGCTTCTTTATAATGCTGCGATGGGAAAAAATGTTAGCATATCTAACTTGTGGGAAAATAATGTTGCAGGATTTTTTTTCTATGCTTTTATTATTTGTACAGCGTATCTCATTGCAAAAAGAGAGCGTAGGGCATATCTGCCTTTGTTATGGTTTACAATAATGTTTGTGTATTTGAGTGTAGGTCCTGAATATATAACACTAAAACCCTTCTATTATCTTTTGA
Source organism: Microcaldota archaeon (assembly GCA_021845575.1). Classification (GTDB taxonomy): domain Archaea; phylum Micrarchaeota; class Micrarchaeia; order Micrarchaeales; family Micrarchaeaceae; genus JAJZVQ01. The sequence goes on from JAJZVQ010000003.1 coordinate 23,351, forward strand.
TGATAAGATTGAATAGATATTTGCTGCCAATCGCAATTCCTGTTGTAATTATAATATCTATGGGGGTTGCAAGATTTATTGAAGACGAAAAAAGACAGAAAAGAAAAATCATTAGAATTATTTTTTCTTCTCTTGCGATAATTTTTATTATAACTATGTCAATACCATTAAATCTTTTTTGGTATCATACAAAAATTGTCACAGAATATGATATGCAACAAATTGGATATTATATCTCTAACTTACCCAATACAACTAAAATATTTTATCTTAACGGTTTATCTGAGGTTATAGTTTTTTCAGGTGCACAAAACCCAAATAGGTTTTATGCTTACGATCAAATTTCGAATTGCAGCGCACTCCCAACCGGTGCTTACGTAGTAGTGCCTAAATATGTTGAATATTATAACCTTGCTTACACCCCAAACCCATCTAATTATTGTCCTGGTTGGAAATTAGTACTTTACCCAAGACTTGATGAAAATTTTTCAACCGCAGTAACTGGGCAAGGAATAGTATTTAGGGCAAAATTATATTATATTGAACAAAATAATAGCAAATGAAATATCAAAATGGTATATTTGGGGTTGCAAATTTCTTGAATATCTTGCTTTTTAAGTTGAAAACGAGCATTAAGATTATGCTGACAATTATCAACATAATTATTTCTAATGCGCTTATTCTGCTTATTACTTACCAATATCTCGAAAGAATTAATTTGTTAGAAAAAAGTATGTACTAAATTTTTGGAGGAAAGAAGCAGAAAAAAGGTAATAAAATATTTGGTGTTTTCGCAAGTTTTATAATTTTATAATAATTGGGTTACATTGGTTGTTGCAACACTTTTTATGCGGGTTATATTGTAGATGTCGCACTGGTTGAAATTGTAGGAATTATTATAGTAGTTGAAGGGAATGATGCAGTAGACATCTGAATAGCTGCTGCTTGATGAGAAATCCCTGCAATATATACGTAAAGAGTCGTATTACCAATATTAAAACTTGTTTCATTAGCCACCCCTATATCTATTTTTTTGCATAATTCCCATTATAATAAACAAGTAAACTTACTTTATTAGAAGACGTTATATTTACAAACTTTGCTTCGAAAGGCCCGCATATTAAATTATTTCCTACATATACTATTACAGCAGGATGAATATTACATTGTAACGCAAGAATTGTTGACGTTTCAATAGCAGTAGTAGTATTATTAACACTTTTCTCAAAGTTGTGAGATAAATAATAAAATAATATAAATATAAGCAATACTGCTAAAATAAATGTTGTATATTTGTAGACATTTTTATTCTTTTTAATCATATCTTTTTACCCTTGGATAATTTAAATTTCTTTTATAATATGTTATGTATTCTGTAAATTATGTATTCAAAATCACAAATTTCTTGAATATTTTATCTTTTATTAAGTTGAAAACGAGCATTAAGATTATGCTGGCAATTACCAATGTAATTATTTCTAATGCGCTTATTCTGCTCACCAGTATGCCAAAGTATGCTAAGGTTATCGCAAAAACAACGCTTCCTATTGACGGCACAAGGAGCTTGTAGTTTGGGAATAAACCGAGAAATTTTGACCTGCTCCTTACCGAATACAACAGTATATTGTCGGTTATATTTAGCACGAGAAAAGAAAATGTTGCAAATTCAATTGCGGTATTGGAAAAAATTTCTGCAATCGGAATAAACAATATTGTTACTGCGAGCATTCCAATCCCTAATAAAATAGATATATTTATCATTGCTGGGGCATTTTGGATAGTTGGTTTTTGCGAATAACTGGTATTGTCGGTAGATATGCTTATGTTCACTATGTCATTGGTAAATATTAAAAGTATCAACTCAAAAGGCAGTATGGGCATAAATCCGAACGCCATAAACGTAATTAATATGAAAAAAAGTATCTGTATAACCCTTGTAATTTTTACTATTGTGTATGTCGTCATTCTTTCAAATATTTTTCTGCTTTCTTTGATTGCATCTATTATTACATCAATTCCATCCTTTTCCAGGACTACCGCAGAAACATTTTTTGCAATGTCTGTAGCATTCTCTACGGCGATTCCCACTTCTGCTTGTTTTAACGCCGGGGCGTCGTTTATCCCGTCGCCAGTCATTCCGACCCTATGGCCGCTTGCTTGAAGGGCTTTGACAATCATATATTTGTCTTCAGGATAGATCTCGGCAAATATGCTTGTGTCATTTACAACATCCTTTATTTGTTCGATTGACTTTCCTTTTAGATTCCTTGCATCTATCACATTTCCTTTTATTTCTACCTCCTCGGCTATCTCCTTAGCCACATTTACGTTATCGCCAGTAAGCATCTTTGCTTTTATTCCGAGAGATTCCAAATCCTTTACCAGTCTCTTTGCATCTTTCCTAGGTTTATCATATAACGCAATTATCCCCAACAACCTGTGTTTCTCGCCTTCAGATTTGCTTACAAGAAGCGTTCTTAAGTTCTTCTTGGAAAATTCCTCGATTTTCTTAAAGATGATTTCCTTTTGTTTGTTATTTATTTTACAATATTTTATTATTTCATTAGTGGCGCCTTTTCTTGCTTCAAATCGCTTTTTGTTAAATGAGATAATTGCACTTGCCTCTTTTGTCGACGGTTCGAAAGGTGTAAACTTTTCAATTTTATATTTTTCGGTACTAAGTTTCATGCCGGCCGCATATTTTAATATTGCATTGTCTATTGAATCATTGTCTTCCTTTCTTGAACATAGCGCCGCTGTTTCGACTACCTCATTTTCACTAGAGCCGTTTAACGCGAATATTTCTTCTACTTCCAATTTATTTTCTGTTATGGTACCTGTTTTATCAAAACAAATCACGTCTATTGCTGATGCTTCTTCAATTGCGTCAAGTTTAGTTATGAGAACAGACTTATCCGCCATTTTCTCCGTTCCTAATGCCATCGTTACAGTAAATGCAGTAGGAAGAGAAACAGGAACTGACGCGATTATTATAATAATGGCGAATGGCAGCAATGACAATAAACTATAATTGAATACCAAAATCGCAAAAATGGAGAGCAATATTACAAGTAATATATCAAGAAAGACCAGTCGTTTTGTTATGCTAATTATGAAATTTTGAAGATGCAGTTGCGGTTTTGCTTCTTCCACAAGTTTTGCAGTTTTACCATAATATGTATTGTATCCCGTACTTACAACCACGCATATGCCTTCTCCTGAAGTTATTTTGGAACCTGAAAACAATTTTTCAGATGTCGATTTCTTAACTGGAAGCGATTCCCCGGTCAGTATTGATTGATCCGCTTTGATTCCCTCTGATTTGATAACTACCATATCTGCAGGAACAATGTCGCCTATTTTGATTTTTACTATGTCACCAGGAACTAATTTGGTGGCATCGATTACACACCACTCTTTTCTTAGTACCTTTGCTTTTACCTTTAACCTTTTTTTAAGCAATTCGATTGAATTGTCGGCTTTATATTCCTCGATAAAACCCACTATGCTATTAAATACAAGGAGTGCGAGTATAACATAAGCATTTATAAGCTCGTTCAACAAGAAAGTGACAATAAAGGCAATTTCAAGCATGAATGGAATAGGTCCATAAAATTTTTTTATGAATTTCAATGGAATATTTCCTTTCTTTTCGGTTATTTCATTGTACCCATATTTTTCGAGTCTGCGGTTCGCTTCATTTTCATCAATTCCGTTTATTGACGTGTCGAGTTTTTTGAATATTTCATTTACATTTTCTTTCTCCATATTTTCATCTTTTCCTTATTTTGATGAATCATTTTAGCTGTACTTCTAAAATTTGTTCGCTCTATCTGTAATTATTCTTGAAAATAAAGAGGTTCTCTTCATTATGTTTTTTACAGGAATAAACTCTTTCTTTCTGGTATCAATCTTATCTATTGCGGATATATCGGCATCGCTCAGCTTAAACTCCGTGGCTGCAGCATTTTCGATTATGTGCGCATAATTCAGCGCTTTTGGGATTGGCAACGTTCCTTTTGATATAAGCCAATTAAGTGCGACCTGGAATGCGGTTTTATTGTATTTCTTCCCTATCACCTCTAACTTATTGTATACCTTATTGAAATTGGCTTTTGATAAGTCGCCTCTCATAAATGGGCTATATGCTATTACTTCTATGTTGTTCTTTTTACAATATTCTAGAGTTCCATCACTCTCTATCTCTCTCGATAGTACATTATACTCGACTTGATTTGATATTATTTCTGAATTTTTCAATGCGCTTTGTGCTTCTTTTATTTCTTCGACAGAAAAATTGCTTACGCCTATATGCATTATTTTTCCATCTTTCATGAGCTTTTCCATTGCGCGCATAGTTTCTTTTATAGGTATATTCTTAGCAGGCCAGTGAAGTTGATATAAATCGATATACTTCAAACCTAGCCTTTTTATGCTTTCGTCACACGCTTTTATTACTTCTTTATAATGAAAATGGTGTGGGGACACCTTTGTAGCTATAAAAAAATTGTCTCTTTTTATTGCCTTTAATGCCGCACCCACTATCTCTTCGGTGCCATACATTTCTGCCGTATCAATAAAATTTATCCCAAAATCAAGTGCAATCCTTATAGAGGTTATTGCGTTGTTTCTATTTTCCCCTATCTTCCACGTTCCTAAACCGATACTACTTATTTTTTCGTCAGTCTTTCCAAACTTTTTAAATATCATTTCAACCACCTAATACTCTTTTTTATATCTCTAAATAACAATATACATCTTACGCTTATTTGATTCTGTTTACCTATTCAAAGACTGATACCGCTGCTTTCTAAGCGATGTTAAGCTTTTTATTTTTATGTTTATAAAAATAATAGTGCAGACAAAATTTGTTGTTGTTCTTGGGGCTTTAATGAGCGGTATGGGAAAGGGCGCAGTAGTTTCTTCTATCGTTCAGATTTTAGATATACGCGGATATAAGGCACTCCCATTAAAGTTTGACGGTTACTTGAATTATGATTGCGGAACAATGAATCCATACAGACACGGAGAGGTATTTGTCCTTGATGACAAAAGCGAAGTTGATATGGATTTTGGAACATATGAAAGATTTATTAAAAAGGATATGACCGGAGATCTTTCTCTTACAGGTGGTAAACTTTTTAGCAAATTGATAGAAAAAGAGAGAAAAGGAGGGTATTTAGGAAAGGATGTGCAGATTATACCCCATCTTACTGATGAAATAATAAATTATGTTAAAGGAATAGCTAAGGGCAAGAAACTTGATGTTTTGGTAATAGAGGTTGGGGGCACCGTTGGGGATATAGAAAACAGTTATTTTATAGAAGCGATGAGGCAGCTTTCTCTTCAGGAAAAAGTAATATTTGTAGCATTGACTTACGTGCCAACAATGGCTGCAGTAGGAGAACAGAAGACAAAACCGACACAGATAGCATTTAGATCGATAATGAATACAGGGATAAACCCTGATTTTCTTTTTTGCAGAAGCGAAAATGAGATTCTTGATAATACTATCGAAAAGCTTTCGCTTTTCACTAACATAAAAAAAGATTATATTATAGACGATTCAGATCAACAAAGTATATACTACCTTCCATTGCATTTTGAGAAGCAGAATTTTGGAAATAACCTAATAAATAAATTAAACTTAGAAGAAAAAAAGGTTTCAAAGAGTAAATTGGATTCGATAAAAAATGATGTGGGCAAAATACTTGGAGCAAAAGAAAATGTAAAAATTGCGGTGGTTGGAAAGTATGTAGAATTAAAGGATGCGTATGCGAGTATAGCCGAATCTGTTATACTTGGAGGAGCAGCATGCAACACAAAAACAGAAATAAAATGGATTGAATCTGAAAAATTAGAAAACATAAAAAATTTAGATCTTCTTAAAGATGTAAAAGGTGTAATTGTTCCTGGAGGATTTGGAAACAGGGGAATAGAAGGGATGATTAATGCAATAACTTATGCAAGAGAAAACAAAATTCCTTATCTGGGGATCTGTCTTGGAATGCAGTTGATGGCAGTGGAATTTGCAAGAAATGTTTGCAAATTAAAAAACGCAAATTCCACAGAATTTAACCCTAACGCAAAATATAAGATAGTACATTTAATGACATCGCAGAAGAATCAGAGATACAAAGGCGCAACGATGAGATTGGGGGCATGGGACTGCAAGATAACAGAAAATAATTCTATAGCATATGGCGCATATAGAAAAAACGTTATAAGCGAAAGGCATAGGCACAGGTACGAATTCAACAACAATTACAGGAAATTGATGGAAAAAAATGGGTTGCTTATTTCAGGAACGACACCCGACAATATGCTTGTGGAAATGATAGAATGGAAGGAGAGTTTTGGGATAGGCACACAAGCTCATCCTGAATTGAAATCAAAACCTGGCATGCCGGCGCCATTGTTTAAAAGTTTTATTAATGCGTGCAAAAAAACAAAATAAGTGATTATTTTGCTAAATAACTGATCTGTTTACTTTTCCAGCAACCTCTTGATTTGCAGCTTGCTGTAAATGTTATAATTCCTTGCCGAATATCTACCTGCAGAAATTCCGAACCATGTTTTGATTTAGTGATTTCGAAATGCAGGGAGTGAGATTTGAACTCACGCAGCCCTAAGACACAAGGTCCTAAGCCTTGCGCATTTGACCAAGCTCTGCCATCCCTGCATAATTTAATTTTATCACTTATGATTATTAATGTTTCCGATAGGACAATAAATAAGAGTGGAATGATTAATTATTATCAATGGGAAGATATTTAATTTTAAAATGTTTAATTTAAATGCAACAATTAACAAATATTTGGTTATGGTGATTTTTTGCTAACAACAAAATATGTGAGGGATCATATTAATGAGATAAAAAAATCTCTGGAAAAAAGGAAAAGCGCTTATCCTATAGATGAATTGCTTAATCTTGATATGGACATCAGAAAGTTAAAGACAGAACTTCAGGAGCTTCAAGCAAAGAGGAATAAGGAGAGTATGGAAATTTCTGAAAAAAAGAAAAAAAATGAAGACATTGGAGAAAAGATAAATACACTTAAGGTTGTAAAAGAAAAAATAGAGGCAATCGAAAGTGAATTGCCAAGCTACCAAGACAGAGTAAATTTCCTTCTTTGGAATATGCCAAATATATTGCATGAATCAGTGCCATATGGAAAAAATGATGAAGAAAATATAGAGATGAAAAAATGGGGGGAGCAAAAAAATAAAAAAAATGGGAAAAGCCATGATGAAATACTTAAAGAATTAGACATGGTTGATATAGAACGGGCTGCAAAAGTGTCTGGAGCACGTTTTTATTACTTAAAGAACGACCTTGTTTTGCTTGAGCAGTCATTGCTTAGATTTGCATTGGATTTTTTCATCAAAAAAGGTTTTACTCCGATATCACCCCCATTCATGCTTAGAAAAGAATATTACAGGGGAGTTACTGCCCTTGGGGATTTTGAGGATGCATTATACAAGATATCCGATCCAAAGGAAATTTCTGGAAATAATGAATATGAAAAATTAGAAGATGAATTATTCCTTATATCTACTTCAGAACATCCTATGGCGGCAATGCATTCTAATGAAGTATTCCCTGCAAGTAAACTTCCTTTAAAATATGTAGGTATAAGTCCGTGCTTCAGAAGAGAAGCAGGTTCACACGGCAAGGATACAAAGGGGATATTTAGAGTCCATCAGTTCAACAAAGTAGAACAATTTATATTTTCTAAACAGGAAGATTCATGGAGCTATTTTAATGAACTTTTGTCCAACTCTGAAGAGATAGTAAAAGATTTGGGCATACCCTATCGTATTGTTAACATATGCACAGGTGATATAGGAATTGTGGCGGCAAAGAAAATTGATATAGAAGCATATATGCCATTGCAAAAGAAATACAGGGAGATTACATCATGTTCAAACTGCACTGATTGGCAGAGCCTTAGACTTGACATAAAATATGATGAAAATAATGAAAGAAAATATGTACATACCCTTAATTCGACTGGGATTGCGGCGCAAAGGCTGATTGTCGCAATAGTGGAAAATTATGTCAACGATGATGGCACAATAACTGTTCCTAAATTACTTGTACCTTACTTAGGTAAGGAAATATTGGGAAAATGAACCTTTATGCGCATGTAGGGATAATGAGTGGTATTATCTGTTATAATAATCTTTTACCCTGACTGTATCCTCAAGATGGGGTGTTGAATATTCCATCAATACTAAATTATTTGTTGCAACAATTGAATGGAGAGTATTTGGTTTTATTCTTATCACTTCGTCCTTTTTCATCATGTTTTTGCTGCCATCTTCTAACAATATATATCCTGAACCTGAGATAAGATGCATTGTCTCGTCTTTGTTCGGATGATAATGCATTGAAGTCTGATAACTTTTTTTAATATACAATTTTTTTGTCATATATTTTTCTGTATTTATAACAACCTTTTCATACCCCCACGGCTTGTCTTCTTTATTCTCGTATTCTTTTCTCACATTTTCCAAATCTTTTATGCTATCGACTGACTGCCAAAACACATTATTTTCAATATACGCGTTCATTTTCCTTGAAGCGACTAAATCTTGGAAAACAGTCATTTCCACGTCCCTTCCATCATATTCCCTATCAAAATATTCATATGATGATTTTTTGAAATAGTAGATTCCGGCATTTATATATTTGTTTATAATAGGCTTTTCCACAAATTCAATTACTTTATCATCAATAAGATTAATTATTCCGTATGGGCTACGCATTTTTGTAAGCACTATTGATGCATCATAGTTAGACTGCGCCGCGAAATTGACAAATTCATTAAAATTTATGTCAGTTACTATGTCCCCGTTTCTTATCAGGCAATCAGTGTCAATATGCTTCAGAAAATTATTAATTGCATAAAGAGTGCCTTTTGGCTCTTTTTCCACAAGATAATGAAGTTTTATTCCGTTCCATGCATCCCCAAAAATCTCTTTTATCTTTTCATTTTTATACCCGACAAGCAGATAAACTTCTTTTATTCCGATATATTTAAAATCAAATAGCTGTTTATGCATAATTGTCCAATCTTTTTTTATTTCTATTAAGGGTTTTGGGATCTCGCTTGTAATTGAACCTAATCTTTTTCCATAACCTCCAGCCAGTATTGCTCCGATTACCATGTTAATACACCTAAACATTAATTTTATTATTTGATACCAATTCAGTCATTTTCTTTATATCAAAATTTGGATCTTTGTTGTTATCAAGAGAATGCCATATCCCAGAATGTATATAACCTGACAGTTTTCCGGTCTTTGCAAGCATCGGGAATAACCCATTTTCAAGCATTGATTTTTTTTCTGATTTTTTTATAAAATTTTTGACTTCAGGCTCGAATATATAAATTCCTGCATTGATCAAACCAGATTTTTCATTTTCCGTGTTTGGGGGTTTTTCTGCAAAATTAATTATTTTATACCCTTCAAGTTTTGTAACGCCAAATCTGGTTGGGGAATCGGAAGTTACAAGAGCCATGGTTGCCATCGAACCTGATTTTACATGCTGTTCGCACATGTTACCCATATCCATCCTGAATATATGGTCGCCGTTGAGCGCAAAAAAACGAATTCCACCAACTAAATCAATAATGTTTGCGAGTGCGCCCTCCGTACCAACATCCATTGGTTCTTTTATGTATTTTATACGAACTCCGAATTGGGAACCATCCCAGAAATATTTTATTATGCTGTCATTATCCTCTCCTGTTGCTAATATTATATCAAATATGTTGTTTCTTTTGAGTTCCTCAATAATATACCTTAATATTGGTTTGCCCAGAATATTTACCATTGGTTTAGGTAATTTATGCCTGTTGATAGTTATAGTGGGTCCGCCAGCAAAAATCACCGCTTTTTTTGGATTTGACTGGGAAACGGCAGACCTTAAAATTTTTTCTATTGCATGAGACCTGTTTCTTATTTCGGCCCCGTCTATAAAAACATCTACTTTATTAAGAAGCTCTGAGTCCAAAGTTATAGATATTTGTTTTTTCATTTTTACACCGATTAAAATATAAAATGTTATTTTATGATATAATATATTATATTATGGTAATATTTAAATATGTTTGTAAATTTTTTATAATAATTGTTTTTACCATTTTCAACAATAAAATAAAAGAATATTAAAAAATGTGTATGCAAATTATTATAATGTTTTTATTGATGGTTCAATGACAAAAACAATAGTGACATCAGCTCTGCCGTATGTGTATGGTATACCACATCTTGGAAATTTTGTGGGTTCGGTCTTGCCTGCCGATGTTTACTATAAATATCTAAGAATGAAAAACGAAGACGCAATATTCATTTGCGGTTCTGATCAGCATGGTACTCCTATAGAACTTAGGGCGATAAAGGAAAAAATAACGCCGAAAGAGCTTGCGGATAAAATGCATGGTATAATAAAGGATATATTTAACAGATATGAATGCACATTTACCTACTATGGAAAGACAGATACGGAAGAAAACAGAGCAACCGTATATGCTATATTTGAAGCGCTTAACAAAAATGGATATATAATTGAAAGAGAGGAAATACAGGCTTATTGCGAGGAAGACAAAAGGTTTCTTGTTGATAGGTTAATAGAGGGGATATGCCCATATTGCAATGGCCTTCATGCTAGGGGAGACCAATGTGACGATTGCGGAAAACTTTTATCCCCTACACAGATAATAAATCCTCATTGTATGATATGTGGCTCTGAAAAAATAGAATTTCTTAAAGTAAAAAATCTTGCCATAGCGTTGGATAAACTTCAGGATAAAATCAAAGAATTTATAACCCATTCGAGTATAAATGGCTGGAGCAAGAATGCAATAAACAAATCATTAAGTCTTATAAACACCGAAGGATTAAAACCAAGGGATATAACAAGAAATATGAAATGGGGTTTTCAGGTGCCTTTAATAAATTATAGGGATTTTGTTTTTTATGTTTGGTTTGATGCGGTTATAGGGTATATTGGAATTACAAAGGAGTGGAATAAAACAAAATGGAGTGAATACTGGGCGGATAATAAAACACGGCTTATCCAATTTATGGGAAAAGACAATATAGAATTTCATACCCTTATGTTTCCAGGAATCTTGTTGGGATCGGATATGGATTACACCTTACCGTACATAATAAAATCTAGTGAGAATCTTACTTCCAAAAACATAAAATTTTCTAAAAGCAGAGGCATAGGTTTAAATCTTGAGTCTGCATTGGGGATTGCCGAGCCTGATTACTGGAGATTTGTTCTTATTTATCTTTATCCTGAAAATTCCGATTCGGAGTTCAGTGTCGAAATGTTAAAAGAAATAATAAATAATATAATGAATGGCAAGATAGGGAATCTTGTGAATAGGGTTTTGACTTTAGCTAAAAAGAGCGGTATTGTATTCAATAAAATTAGCGACAATGGTGATGAAGAAGTAGACAAGATTATTAAGGATTATAAAGAATCTTTTGAAAAAATTGAACTGAAGTCAGCGCTAAATGGAGTGATTGAAATGGCAAACTTAGGAAATACAATAATAAGTAACACTGAACCATGGAAACTTATGAATAAAGAGGATACGGATAAACTATCTAGCATATTAAACCGTGTTATTAAAATAATATATGATATAGGTATAATGTTATGGCCATTTGCACCGAAAGCAGCGATGGATATACTTTTTTATTTTGATATCGAAGAAGAGCCGAAGCTGTCTCTTTTAGAAAAATTTCCTATATTAAACATTGAAAAAGAGATAAAGGTTATATTCAATAAAATAAGCAAAGAAAAAATATATGAAATTGAAAAATTTGGATAATTATAGATTTTTCAGCTTCTTTTTTCTTACGTTGAATTCGATATCTTTTTTTACTTGGCTTACTTTGCCCGTTTCTATATTATATAAATAAAGAAGAATTTCTGCATTTGAACGACTTATTACTGGATCTTCATTTATTTTATTGACTTGGGCTTTGAGATTATCAATTATAGCGTGATTCAAATCTGTCAAATTTTGTTTATTTCCTTCGATATTTTTATATATTTCTGAAATAACATCATCTAAATGCGACTTCTCATGACTTGGAGGTTGGTGTTTGTGAATGAGCTCCTCCTGCGCATGTGTTACTGCACCACAATTTGTATGCCCTAACACTAACACTGTTTTGACATTTAAATATTCTATAGCATACTCTAAAGATGCCAAACCAGCATTGTCTATAATCCCTCCGGCAGTCCTTATGGTAAAAAGTTCACCGAGTTTTGCTTCAAATAACAGTTCGGGGGGAACTCTCGAATCCGAACATGAGACTACCGCACATACTGGATTTTGACTTTTTGCCGATTTGGTTATTTGCTCCTTATTAGAATTAGCAAAATTCTCATTTCTTTTCAAAATATCATACATTCTTATCATTTTATCATCTTGTATAATTTAAGTATTAACCCACTTTACTTCCAGGTTTTGCAGCCCTGTCTGTTGTAATTAAGATTACATTTCCATCGTTTTCAGTAGCGAGTAGCATTCCCTCTGAAATAAAATCCATTATTTTTTTAGGATTCAAATTTGCTACAACTACTATATTTTTGTATATTAGTTCTTCTTTTGAATAACTGTTTTTTATACCGGCCGCGATATTCTTTATTCCATATTCTCCGAGATCTACTTTAAGTTTATAAATCGGTTTTTTTGTTGGAATATCATCGACTTCCAATATCTTTCCGACTATTAATTCTATATTCTCAAATTCGTTTATGGATATCATTTAAATTCCTAAAATAATATAAACATTACAACATATCTATTAAAATACTTTTCCTAAGTAATATTTATATTTATACTGTTTATTTAATTAGTTTTGTTTATTTAGTTAATTTAGTAAATATATGTGATAATATGAGCCAGTTTGGAGTTCAAATACATAGAAAATCTAGGACTAAAAATCTTGGAAATGGGAAAAGAAAAATAAAATCAAGGGATAAGAGGAGAAGTGAGATGGGAAATTATTTCTCTTCGACAAAATTTGGAGAAAATGATAAAATTAAAAAAATTAGAAGGAGGGGAGGTAAAAAGACTGCGATACTCAAAAAAGCACTTTCCGTAAATCTTCTTACAAAAGAGGGGTTTAAAAAAGTTAAAATAAAAACTATTTCCGAATCTCCAGACAATAAAAATTTTGCAAGACAAAATATAATAACAAAAGGCACAGTTATAATTACAGAAATGGGAAAAGCAGTGGTAATAAATAGGCCAGGTAGGGACGGGAACGTAAATGCAAAACTTATTGAATGAATCGGTAATCCTATGCCAATACATATCTATGAATGTGATAAAGAAAAAGTTGAGGAACTGAAAAAGTTTTTATCTTATGATCCTTATTTAGATCCTAAGTTGATACCTTATTCAAGAGAATTAAAACCCGGCGAAAAACCAAGCCAAGAAGAGATTGAAGAGGGTAAACAAAGAGAAAAAAATGTTCAAGAAAATCTTAAAAAACTTAAAGAGGATGAATATTCGGATGTTATATTTGCTAGGCAGGAATATGAATTATTTGATGGATTCTCTATAAATTTAGATGGGGAAAAATATTATTTATACTTAAAAGCTAATGACGAATTTCTGGAAAAGGCAGATAAATTATTGGATAAGAAATTTGGTATTAAAAGAGCAAACAAAGATGTGGAAGCTAAGGTAATCAATTACATTGAAAAGGAACATGAAAGCGCAAATATAGGTTTTGGTTCAATATTTGGAACGGGTGATTGATTGAATCTAATAAGTTCTGACGATTTTTCGAAAGAACAAATAAATAGAATCTTTGAAATAGCTGATTCTTTGAATGCAAAAAAAGAGGTAATATCTCTCAAAGAGCATACATTGTTAACGTTATTATACCAAAACTCGTCAATAAGGATTAAATTTCCTTTAGAAATCGCAATATCCCAGCTTGGCGGGATACCAATAAACATTGACATGAAAGAATGGAAAATTGACTGCGAATTATGCCTTCAGGATCTTTCAAAATTTATAAGCAGTTGCTCTGATTTTATGGCAGTGAGCTTGGATAACCATTCTGATATGGTCAAACTTGCGAATAATTCTAATATTCCGGTAATCAACATGTCAACAAACTTGGAACAGCCCATCCAAGCACTTTCAGACATATATACAATAAAAGAGGCAAAAAGGGGGGTAAAGGGTATAAAAACCGCATTTGTAGGAGGTATAAACTCTGGAATTGTGAATTCATTTATGCTATTTGGAGCAAAACTCGGTATGGAAATAGCCTTGGTGGGAGCAAAAAACCAGATTCCTAACAGTTTTTATTTTAATAAAGCAAGAGAATTTAGCAAAGTCGATAAATACGAGGATATCGAGGAGGGTTTTTCGGATTCTGATGTCTTATACGCATTGCCTTTTGATTCGGCAGCCAATAACAATTCCAATTGGGATAAAATAATATCAGATTATCAACTTAATAATAATCACTTAAAATATGCAAATAAAAATGCATTGATTATGCGCTCGATATTGATACGAAGAAATGAAGAAATATCTGATGAGGTTATTGAAAGCTCGAACATTATAGAGCAACAAATCAAGAACAGTATACTCATAGGTAAGGCATTGCTTATATACTTATCAGGCACATCGGAGATTTTTTGAATGCATAATATTTTAGATTTTGCTTTTGTATATACCAATCAGGAATTTATATGGAATTGATTGTTAAAACCATAGTTGGCGTAGTAATTTTAGTAATCGCAATAATTGCAATATTTATGTCAGTAAATATCTCGCATATAAACAAAATAAATAATATTACGGTTCAACAAGCAGAATCCCTTATAATTTCAGATTTAAAACAACATTCTCCTAATGCTAATATAAGTATATTAAACGCTTCTAAATCAAAAAGTCACCCTGGAAGCTGGGATATAATGATAAGAACAGTATATAATAATACAAGTGTATGCCCATCCGTAGTTACGCAGCAATTTGATTACCCTGCTACGGGATTTTTGAATACGACTACAATATATTCTAATTATTCAGAAAACCTTTGCCATGTTTATATAGGATTCTCAAGCCAGAGCGGTTTGGTTAACAATATTATAGGTCTTCCAGCAATAGCAATAGCAACACCCTATAACAAATCATTTACCCCGCTGGTAAATTATGTAAATAAATATGGGTATCAGAACATTTCAGCAAAAGCCAAATATTTCGATGTTTTGAACATATCCAACAATTCCTTCCATAATGTTTGGTTTATTAATTATACTGCAAAAAATTCCAATTATTCGTATCTTTTAATAATTAACAGAGCGGGAGAGGTAAGCAATAATTATACCTCCAATAATATTACATGATATTACATAACTTGTGCTAAATGCAAATTTACACTGAATATATTTTATCTTTTATAATATTGCCGAGTTCCAAACCAGCGGACAATTCAGGCAGTATGAAATTATTTACACCTGCGCGTGTAAGTTTTCCAAGATTATCCTCATCATTTATTCTTGATATTATAGTTATTCTTTTGTTCAGTGCTCTTGTGGTAATTGAGACCAGTATGTTGTCTATTGGGTCTTTGTTGCAAAGAATTATTGCTTTTGCAGAAGATATTCCTGCTATTTTCAGAAGTTCTATGGAATTTGTATCCCCTATCAACACTAATTTTGAAGATTTATACATGCGCCTAAAGTCTTTCTCATCTTCCACAAGTATTACTACCGGCGTGGACTTATCCTCGAGTTCCTGTATTATTGAATTTGCAAAATTGTCGTGAATTGTTTTGTTGTAAACAATTATTACATGCCGTTTCATTTTTTTTATCTTTCTTATTGTTCTTTTATATTTGAAGTTTACATTTTGTATAAAATTAAAGAATCCCGCAGCGATAAATGCAGTTAAAATTGCGAATGCGAGTGAACCCAGTACATTGCTGAAGAATATATACGGACTAGTAATGGCGGTATTATAAGGAATCAAGTGTGGATATTCCACATTTAAAAGATTCATTATACTCCATACTATTGATATAGCAATGCCGACCCCGGAATATAAAACTAATATGAATGATGCCGCAAAAAAGGTTATTATTAAAAATATAAATATATACCATGTTCTCTTCAATTCCATAATATCACATATTTACGATATAATTCCCTATTTCTATGCCTGAAATGATTTCTGGGATGATGCATAAGTCTGCTCCTCCTCTGAGAATTTTGGTTACCGATTCCTCATTGTTTGCCTTCACAATTACCTTTATTTTTTCATTTACAGTCTTGGCGGTTATAACTCCAAGAAGATTTTCAAAATCGTTATATGAATCAAATATAATGCTTTTGGCTTTTTTTATTGATGCACTATTCAAAACCTCTTCGTTTTTAAAATCCCCTTCTATTACCTTATAACCAAGATCTTTTAACATGTCGGCTTTTGCCCTATCATTTTCTATTATTAAGAAATTCTGCTTTGCTTTATCCAAACTTTTTTCCAAATTTTCTGTAAATTTGGAATAACCGCATATTATAACATGTTTTTTGAGGTGTTTTGCTTCAATTACAGCAAATTTTGACTTAACATCTATGTTTGAAACGAATTCAATGATTGTTGCTATTAAAAAACCTATCACTATTATTTTTGCTATTCCATCTAATACAAGTATCGTAAATAATGGATAAAAGCTAGGGCTGAATAGTGGGATAGCACTTATTACAGGATGAAATCCAACGGCATCAAACAAAGAGGATATTGTAAAATAACCGCTTACATAAAAATTTCCTGTTGCATCCCACATCGCAAATATTGATATAAGAACAAAAAATAAAGAAATCAATATTATGGTTATTATGCCGCCGCCGGCAAGGTTTTCCTCTCCGTTTTTTGGGATATTGGAATGGGCCATTAAATCTCACTAAATGTTATTTAATTTATTCCTAACTCTTTTAACACTTCTTTACTGGCGCTTTTTTGCGGCATTATTACATAATTAGCTCCTGCATCGATAAGTTTTTCGCGCAAAAGATCCTCATTTGCCCTTGTAGCTATAAATATCTTTTTGTTTAAATCTCTTGCAGTAAGTAAGGTAAACAAATTCTTCGCGTCATTGTCCATTACTATGGCTATCACCTTTGCGGTGATTATAGAAACATCTTTTAGCACATTTGAACGTGTGGCGTCCCCTAATACCGCAGTGTAACCATTATTTATCGCTTCGTCTATTTTTTCTTTGTCGCTATCTATTATTATAAATTTTATACCATTTTCTGCAAGTACATCGGCTACCTTCTGACCAACAATTCCATACCCGCAAATTATTACATGATCGCTCATTTCTTTTTCTTTTCTTTGCATTTTATCAGACAATAAATACAAACTAAAATATAAAAAGATGACTTACCTGAAAATTCATGTGAAGCATAGAATAATTTATCTGTCTTTTGAAGATTAGATAACATTTCCTATGGTTGGGAATAGTATTGGTATTATCAAGTTTCCGAACAAGAATACACCTAATGCTACAAGCACAAATAGTGGAAGTAGCCGTAATCCTTTTATCATTGAGCCGGATGATATCGTTGACATTATAAAGCTTGCAAACCCTGCTATTATTATGATGGATATTATGGAGAAATCATAGTATACGTTAGGGCTTATCTGAGGAGGGCTTGGTTTGAGCAGTGATATTCCCACATTTGGCAGCCCGTTAGGGTTTTGCTGCAATATTCCTTTCCATACCGTATCTGTGACAAGTATCATGCGGTTTGTTAAACTAAAAATTGCTGGAGTTGCAATCAACGAAGCAAATACTATAAATATGATATACATAAGCAACTGGCTTCCTACCTCTTTTTGGATAATTAATTGTTTTCTTAAATCTTTGGCAAGCTGCGATAAAAGGTCTGCCATCGCTCCGCCATACCTTATTGCCTCAATCATCATTCTTATAGACCTTTTAAGCTGGTTCGAATTATATTTATTTGCAAATTGTGTTAATGCCCCTTCCATGGTTTCTCCTGTAAACAACAATCTGCTTATTTCTTTAACATCCTCACTGAAGAATTTGAATTCAGGTTTCGCGGACAACAGAAGCGATTTATCTAGTGATATCCCACTTCTGAGGTTTGCGGCAACAAGCTGAAAGTAGTCTGGAAGGAAATTTTCAACTTCGCTTTTTCTTTTATCTATCGCGAATTCAACATACATGAAAATTATTACTATATAAAAAGCCCAAACTCCCACACCAGCCAATACTGCAAACAGCGGAAACAACTTTACTTTTTCAAACAGGAGAACGGATATTAATGTGAATATCACGATTCCTGGAACTATCATTATACCCAAAATTTTGTTTACGGACATCTTGATTCCGGACAGGTCCAATTCCTTTGAAATCTTGACGGCTACTCCCCTTGAAACAAAATTTTCAAAATTTATCTTCATGACATCACGTCGCAAATGCGGGCCTTGCATTCTTTATTAATTGTAAGAATATTAACTGTACGAATATGATTACCACTACAGCCGCTTCTAATACTGTAATATTTACTGTGAATATAGATACAAATGTCGTAATTATCGTAATCACTGCAATTCCCATACTTGGTAATATAATACCGAATATCATATAAAACATTGCCAAAACATTAAGCTTTTGCCCATATCTCCTTAATTCAATCTCCCTTTCGGTAATTAAATCGTCTATGATTTCTGACAATGATACTGAAATGTCTGCGCCAGACTTGATACTCACGCTTGCCTGTAGCATAAGCCTCTTGAACGATTTGTTGCTTGATTCATCTATGGTTTGATCGATTGCGTCAACTAGTGGAATGCCGAGCCTTACCCTATTTACAATTTTTGCAAATTCGTTGCTTGCTTCTCCATATCCTGTGCTGACAGATGTTATTGCATTATATAGAGGCACTCCTGATCTGAGTGAGATTACTAAATCGCTTGCAGCAAAAATTATGTCCTTGTCTATAAGTTTTGTATTTCTCTTTCCTTTATGCGTAGGAAAATTGAGGAATGACTCGAATCCGAGTTTAAATGTCATGAAACCTAATACAAACCCAAGTAGTATGCTTATAAATAAAGAATTGGGAGTAGTCAATACCTTCATAAATATAATAATAACTGATATTCCTATCAATATGCCCAATATTATTGACGATATGAACATGCGTTTTACGAATTCGTATAGGTTTTCTTTTACGCCTTGCTGCCTCAAAGCGGATTCTAATCCTTTATGCTTTACACCAATACCAGTTAAATACAGTTTGAATTTGGATGTTTTTAGGTTTTTTATCTGATTGTTTTGTATTTGTTTTTCCATTTTAGGATTTGTTTTGAAAGGTTGTGGGTTTGCCGCTGGTTTATTTGGCAATGTGTTTTGTTTCGAAGTAAACAGACCTAATTTTGGCTTTGGTTGCAATTCTATCTCCTTTCCTTCGATTATTATCTTCTTTTTTTTCCCGAACAACATAAAACCTATTTATAATATATACTAAACACTGAAAAAGCTTCCCTAAGCCTTTTATCCCTCAAAACCCAAAGCAATGTTTCTGATTTTTCGAGTATTGGCATGCTTTTTTTCAGTTCTTTCTTTTTCTGATTTAGAGTTTCGGTAAGTTCTACTAAATTAGCCCATATAATTGACAGATTTTCTTTGTTGAATGCGTTTTCTTTTATTCCCTCTATTATCTTTTCGAGCTCGGAAATCTGATCGGGGATTGATAAATCGGCTAATGAAATATTGCCCTTTTGCACTTTTTTATTATATTTCTTAATATTTGGAATTTTTATTTCTTCTGTTAATAAATTGTTGTAGGAGTTATTTGTTTTTATCTGATTTGTTTTTACTCGGCTTTTTTTTGCTTTTGGTACTTTTGCTGAAAAAATATCTTCCTTCATACCCATTATCTTTTTTTCGATGCTTGTTATTGGAAGGTTTTCAATTTCTTTTGGAATTATACTTATATCTTTAATCACCTCGGACAATTCTGCCTTTGTCATCATTGCAAGTTCATTCATATGTGATTCTGATATCTGTTTTTTTACAGTCTGTTGCTGTACCTGTGGCATTTTAATTTCTCCGTGTCCTGCTTTCTTGGACTGCTGGCTTTCTATAAGGCTAATTACTTCTTTATAAGAGGGTTTTTTCTGTATTTCAGGATTTTTTGTGAAAAATTCCGATATGTCGACATTTTGGATTGTATTTTCCTCAACTCCAGATTCAAGTTTCATTATAAACGCTACAAGTTCTGTATATTTTGTGCCTTCAACCTTAATTGGTTGTTCCATTATAATCCTCTAGAATATATCAATAGAATACTTTATATTATTATTTACTATATCAATAACTTTTTCTTTGTTCTTATAATAATTTGATATTACCAAACCAGAATCATCTATCGACATAATATTATTGTCGCTCATCCATAAAAGTACCTTCGCTTTTGTTTTTATATCCTCTTCTATTTCTGTTTTTGTTAGCCCCGAATATAAAGATAAAGTTTCAGATAATCTTGTAAGATCTCCGATTTGCGCAAATGTATCATTTCTCATATTCCATCTTGTATAAACATTGACGTCGCCAGATCTTAATACCTCTGATATTTCCAAGGTTCTTCTTATACCTTTCATCCTGTGTCTGAACTGCACTACTACTCCACCTAATGCATTCATTAAAATTTTAGGTATTGAAATTGGGGGGTTTGTCATTCTTGTTATGGTATCCTGTGAATTGTCTGCATGAACAGATCCGTAAACCGCATGCCCGGTATGTATGGCTTCGAAGAGTGTTTCGGCATCCTTACCTACCCTTATTTCCCCCACGACAATTATATCGGGCCTCTGCCTCATTGCATTTATCATCAGATTATAAATTGTTACTTCTCCTTTTCCTTCAGGGTTTGGCGGTCTGCTAAGCATTGGCAGCCATTGATAAAAATTTGGGAAGGTGAGTTCCCGTGTTTCTTCGATGGAAATAATTCTCCTATTAGGGGGGAAAAATATGCTCATGGCATTTAGTAAACTTGTTTTCCCGCTTGCGGTTCCTCCAGAAACTAGTAAACTTATTTCATTTTCTATGCATTCCCATATCAACCCTGCCATTTCCGGATTTAGAGTGTGATTTTTGATAAGCGCAGGCATAGTCCATGGATTCTTGGAAAACTTCCTTATTGTTATGGTATTGCCACCCTGCGAGATAGGAAAAAGTGTTGCGTTTACTCTTGAACCATCTAATAGTTCTGCGTCCATTATCGGTGAAAGGTTGTTTATTTCTCTTCCTACAATCCTTCCTATTTGTTCTGCCTTGTCATATATATCTTCTTCATTTTGAAGTTTTATGTTTGTTTTGCACCATTGATATTTTTTATGGAATATCCATATGTTATCTTTTGCACCGTTTACCGCTATCTCTTCTAAGTTTTCGTCTGCGAGCAATACCTCTAAATCGCCCATTCCTATCATCATGTTTATTACAAACGAGGTAATGACTTTTTTCAGCTTTTCGCCAGTGTTAGGAAGGTATTTATCTATCAAGATATTTACCGCTTCGATATACCTATTTTTCACTTCTTCCATATATTCCGATTCTCTAATCCTGCTTATATCTAGAGGCACCAACGATATAATCTGGGGTCTTAACGAAAAAAGCAATAGTTTGGTGGCAAGGCTTATCCCTTCATAGGTAACATCGTATATTGGAATAAACTCGTTTTTAGAGGTATAGATGCGTATGTTTGTCTGCGAACCATGTACATCAATTTCATAAGTGTCTAGTACATTAATATCTTTATTTTCCGCATCTTGCACTTAATCACTTTTTGTCTTTTTTATTTTTCTTCTTTTTGGTTATGTTTATGTTGGTTTTATTATCGGTTTCTGCATCCTCCGTGTTTTTTTCAGGAATGCCCTTGCGCCTTGAAAGTATTTCCACATCGTCTTGTAAATTGTCTTTTATATTTAATATCGCTTTTTCCGTTTGATCCGCCTTTTTTGAAAGATCATTGATTATTTCGCTCTTTTCGGTTATAGATTTATCCTTGGCTGCTTTCAACAGATTAAAAGAGCGTTTCATCTCTTGAATCTCATTTTTGACTGATTCTGCGGAGGCCGAGATTTTTTCCAAGTCCTTGGTTATATATGACAATGAATCATATATTTTTGATGCTTCACCAAATCCATCCTTTATCTGCAATATATTTTTCATTATCTCATTAGCATGTGAATTTAATGTTTCTGATCCTTTGGAGATTATGGAATATTTTTTTGAATAATCATTAGAAAAATCTTTTATTATATCATTTAAAATTTTCTTGTCTTTTTCTTTGGTTTTGTTAAATTCATTAACGGAATCAAATACTTCATGAGAGGTTTTTATTTGTTCGTTTAATTCCTTGGTATATCCTTTTATTTCATCTTCTCTTTTCTTAATATTCTCTATTATTTCTTTGCTTTTGTTATTTGTATCTTCTATGATGCTTTTCATCTCTTTTTCTATATTTGATCGTATATCCGAAAGCTCTTTATCTTTTTCTTTTTGCATATTTTGGATTGTTTCTTCAGACTTTTTTGAATCTTCGATATTCCCTTTTAATTTTGTGAGTGTTTCTGCCAATTTATTTTCAAACTCTCCGGAATCAAAATATTTTACCTTTTCCATTAAGTCTAAAATTTTCTTCTCGATCCCGGAATAGGTCTTTTCTAAATTATCTTTTATGTCCAAAACAAGCTTATTTTCCTTATCAATCTGTAGATATATTTTATTTATTTCGTTTAGCTTGTTTTCAAGATCCGGAAGCTTTTCCGAATATATCCTATTTGCTTTCAAAGTTGTTGATTTAAGGTTTTCGAGAGTTGTGGCCAACCTTTGTATTTCAATAATTTCTGATTCGAGTTCGCTGCCTAATGCTTCCTGCTGAAAATTAAATTTTGACTTTAACATTGATGCTTCTGATTGGGAAACTTGAGGTATAGACAGGTACATCTTACCGAATTCATAGGAGATTTTTAAAAGGCCGTCCTCTTCAAGCATTTTTGCCCAATCCTCTATTACAGATGGATTTATTTTCAACGAGGTAGCAACATCATTAAGCTCTTGTTTTCCGTTTACAGAAAGAAAATCTATCATTGAATCGATTGCCGTTTTTGTTCCTTCTGCCATAAAAGCACCTATTAGTATTACATATGACTATATAATTAATAAAAGTTTTGTTATTATTTCCGATTTTGACTTATAAGTTAATAACTTGGCTTGAAGGATTAGGTATTATTGAGTTTTTTTAGCACTTTTTTGTAACTTCTGACCATGCTCTTTCCATTAAATATTTTTGAAAGTTTTTCTGATTCCAATATAGCTCTTTTTTTGAACTTTGTATCTGTTGCTATCCTCTCTATAACTTCTTTTAATTCGTTTTCGTTGAATGTACTAAAAGATATCAAATTTATACCCTTCTTTTTATAATCTTCCGTATACACGTTTTTGGACACTATTAACGGAATTTTGTGCGCTGCGGCTTCGAGAATGGTAAGTGCAAACCCTTCCCATACCGAAGGCAAAACCATTGCATTAGAGATGTTGTAAATATAATTTACCATATCTCCATCAAATCTGCCTGTGAATATTACTCTATTGTCTCCAGATGCAAGTTCTTTGTAAATGTTGATTGATGGACCGTCGCCGACTAAAAGAAGTCTGAATTTGGGATTTTTTGTTTTTGCAAACGCTTTTACTAACGTGCTAACATTCTTCTGCCTGTCAAACATCCTTCCAATATACAAAAAAACAAAGTCTTTTTCGTCAATGTTATATTTTTTTCTTACGGATTTTTCAATTCTTTTATCTGATAATACTTTTACGTCAAGACTATTTGGTATGTATGTCACTTTTTTGGTGAAAGAATTTATTGCATTAAATTGCATCATATTCAGCGCAATATTCATATTGAAAAAATTGAAGAATTTTGATTTTGCGTTTTTGATAGATGTTGAATTTATTCCGGTTCCAACAGTTAGAGGTATGCCTTCTTTGCTAAAAAAGCCCATTGTATTACTTGTCGATATGCTCCCATGGTCTATATATACAGATTTAAAATTGATTTTCTTGTCTTTTAGGTATTTTAGAAGTGCAAAATCGTGTATAGAATTTGATATGATTATATCTGGTTTAATCTGGCTTATTTTATTCAACAATTCAGTCTTTGGCATCCCTAATCTATTTAGTTTCCTTACGAAAAAATAATAATACGCTGTCCTGAATAATAGCATCTCAGAAAGTGTACTGTTCCTTGCGTTCTTCAGATTGCCACTGCGAGGTATTATTATTGTATCTTTGGATTTTTTAATATAATCTGTTTTGTACCCTAAATAGAAGGTTTCGAAATACCTTTTCAACTTATCATACAACATTGCCGAAACTCTCTGCTCTCCGCCAAACCTGTTCATCCTCGAACCCATATCCAATATCAAAACTCTCATTTAATCAGAATAATACTTTATTTATTAGTTGAGTGTTATAACTTCTGAAATTATATATTTATAAGTTATAAACTTAAATATTTTTATAGCGGGCTTGTGTATTAGAAATAATTTGGGCCCGCGGAGAATCGAACTCCGGATCTCCTCCGTGTGAAGGAGGCGTCTTACCATTCGACTACGAGCCCATTTGGCAATTTAATATCCTTCAAAAATCTTATTATGTGTTTTTATAAATAATATATCGATTGCATGGCTTTTTATACTGGAAAAGGAGATAATGGCGAATCTTATATAGAAGGAAAAAAAATGAAAAAGTCGGAACCTGTATTTGATGCAATCGGAGACATCGACGAACTGAATGCGGTGCTTGGAATTTGTGCATCGAATATTGATGACGAACACATAGTACGAGTCTTGACTAATATCCAAAACAAGCTTTTTTCACTGGGTGCGGATATCATTTTTTCAAATACTAAAAAGAATGTCACTTTTGATGACACAAAAATGCTGGAAGATGAAATCAAAGAGTTTGAAGGAAGTGTGAAGCCGCAGAAAAGATTTGTTTTGCCTAGGGGGATTTCTGGTGCGGAGTATTTACATAATGCGCGCGCTGTTGCAAGAAGAGCAGAACGCTCTATATTAAAGACCATGTTCTCAAATGATGCGGAAAAAATCAATCCTTATATTGCCTCATACATAAACAGGTTGTCTTCTCTTCTTTTTGTAATGGCTTTAT
Organism: Microcaldota archaeon; assembly: GCA_021845575.1. Taxonomy (GTDB): domain Archaea; phylum Micrarchaeota; class Micrarchaeia; order Micrarchaeales; family Micrarchaeaceae; genus JAJZVQ01. The sequence continues at coordinate 48,626 of JAJZVQ010000003.1, forward strand.
ACCTGAACGAAAAAGAGGGATTTGAAGAGAAAAACCCGGAATATTGATTATTCGAGCTTGAAGTATTCCTTGAATTTTTGCGTCGTTTCGAGCTTTTTTGTCCTGCCCGCTTTTTTTGCGGTTAAAAAGTCTTTTTCCGTGAGTTCCTTTATGTGCATATATGAAGAGGGGCCGAATGCCTTGATTATACTGCTTTGCATGATGGGTTCATTCTTGCTTATGTATGCAAGTATCTTGAGAGAAGTTTTTGTTATGTCGGGTGAACCTGCAAGGCTGCTGACCTTTGACGCATATGGCTCTTTTAGGGTCAGCTCGTATTTATCCCCAATCTTTACCATTATCAACGATCCGTTTTTATTTTTATATTCGTCTAAAAGCTTGTCTGCTGCATTCTTTAGATAGCCTACTGAAATTATTCCGAGTGCGCTTGCGATTTCATTAATATTCATGGGCTTTCCAGAAATGAATAATGCCGCCTCTATCAAATTTTTGTATTCGTTTTCGTCCATTTATATCAGGCTTTATTTACAATTATTACCAACTCCCCGAAAAATTCTTCTTGTATTAGATTTATTTTATTTTTCTGGAAAAGAAACAAAAGAGGGATGAAAAGGTTGAGCAGCCTTTCCTCGTTTGTATGAAATTCGTTTACGAGAAAATTGAATGTGGTCATTCCAAATTTGTCCGACTTTGAAATGAGCAACCTGTAAGTCTCTTCTATTCTTTCATCTATGTCATTTCCAATTATAATATTGATTGGGGCTTCCATAACGCTTCGGGAGATTTTCCTTTTTTCTTCAGACTTCATTGCCGAATCCAGCGCATCTAAAAGCTCTTGCAGAGTTATCTTTTTGTGTGGCTGTTGGCGGCTTTTCAGCAGTAATGCGGGTATATCTACATTTTGTCTGGCAGGTAATTCTGGTGGCACTTCATCGTTTTCATCAGGCATGGAAAAAATTTCAAGGCTTTCGCTTTTCATCCTGAGGAGTATCGAAGCTGCCAGTATGATATTGGCGGGCAGTCTCAGATCGAGCTTCTGCATCTTCATTATCAATTCTATATACCCCTCAACCATTTCTGTTATATTTATATCCCAAGGGTCAAGCTTTTTTGTATCCACCATCTCGATAAGCAGCTCCCTCCATGTAGTATTCTGCACAAATTCTCCGATATCGAGCCCTTTTGACGCATTATCTTCAAGTATACTTATTGTATCCAATTTTACCATGTATATCCTCAATCTTTTATCTTTAATAATATAAAAATTTAAATATATAAATTATTCTATTTGTTTTTGAAATTTGAGAGGGATTTGCGCGTTCCCTTTTTGTAATAGACTAAATACCCTAGTTACGTTATATTTTTATTACTTTCGTTGTATAAATAATATACAAGCATATGCGCCCTTGCTTTCTTCTATGGTGAGCTGTTGGTTTCTGATTATGAGATAATCCCAAAACATGAACTACTTAGCGAAAGCGATGCGGAAAAGGTAATTAAAAAATTTAACACTTCTCTTGATAAGCTTCCAAGGATTTTGGAAAGCGACCAGCAGGCTTTAAAGCTTAATGCTAAAATAGGTCAAATAATAAAAATAAGCAGAAATGACGGCAATGTGAGCTATACTTACTACAGAGTCGTGGTAAAAGGATAGTTTCAGAATAATCTATACGTGGAATATTTTCTATGTATAATAAACATGGTGTATCTAATGGTAAAATCGCAACATGAAGTCTTGAAATCTTATTTGTCCTCTGTTTCTATGATGCAGCAACAAATAGAAAGTTACAACAGATTCATCCACATGGGAATAAACAGGGTAGTAAAGCAGTATGATAAAATAGAGCCCGAAGTGGCGAATTTTGCGATAAAGCTTAATTATATAAGGCTCGAACAGCCGAAAATTATCGAGTCCGACAGTTCCACTAGAAGCATGATGCCGAACGAGGCGCTTATAAGAAACCTTAGTTATGCCGCACCGATGTATCTTTCCTTTACCCCTGTAATAAGCGGCGTGATAAAGGAGATAAGCACAAGCGAAGCGTATATAGGGGATATGCCTGTGATGGTTAAAAGCGACTTATGTTATACAAAGAACATGACTAAGGATCAGCTTCTTAAAGTGGGAGAAGATCCAGATGATTATGGAGGGTATTTTATAATTAAAGGAACAGAAAGGGCACTTGTAGGAGTGGAAGACCTTGCACCAAACAAAATGATATGCACCAAGGAGACCAAGGGAGTTGTATGCAAGGTATTTTCTACAACTCAGTTGAGTTTTAGAGGAAAATGCAGCATAACAAGAGACGAATACGGGATTTATTCGATGACTTTTCCAACATTTTCAAAAGGTGTAGACTTGATATTCATACTTAAGGCATTGGGATTCAATCAGGAAAAAATACTCAATGAAATAAACAACAAAGATGCGAGAAACGACATGCTGCTTAATATAAGCGTAAGCAAAGCGAACGAAATGAGCGTGGCAGACGCAATAACCGAATTGGGAAAGATGTCTGCGCCGAATCAGGCGAAGATATACCAGGACAAAAAGGCTGAATCGCAGCTTGATACATATATACTGCCGCACATAGGCTCTACAAAGGAAGCAAGGATTGAAAAGGCATTATACTTGATAAAAATGGCAGAAAAGGCGTCCCTTGTCGCATACGGCTACTCAAAAGCAGACGACAGAGACAGTTATAAAAATAAAAGAGTGCAGCTTGCAGGAGATCTGATGGAAGTGCTTTTCAACAATTCGTTCAGGTTTTTCATAAGGGATATAAAATACCACATAGAAAGGACTACTGCAAGAGGCAGAAGACTTAATATAAGGACAAACATTAATCCCGATTCACTTACTGAAAAAATAACATATTCGATGGGAACGGGATCGTGGCCGACAGGGCAGACAGGGGTCTCTCAGGTTCTTGACCGCGTGAACCTCTTCAGTTCGCTTTCGCATTTAAGAAGAATCAAGTCTCCGCTCGCAAAGAAACATTCGCACATGAGGGCAAGAGAAGTGCACGGAACGCACATTGGAAAAATCTGCCCGTCAGAAACGCCTGAAGGGACTGAAGTCGGGCTTACAAAATATCTCGCGCTTATGGCAAAGGTAACTGTGGGGGCAGATGAAAACATTACCAAGAAATCGCTTTTGGAATTGATAGATAAAGCGGAAAAATTGTGATTTTATGGATTGCACAGTATATTTAAATGGAAGAATTATCGGCAATGTAAAAGATGGTAGAAAATTTGTTCATGAAGTCATAAACAACAGGAGGCAGGGGGCACTTTCGGGAGAAATCAATGTCAATTATTCAAAGAGTATGAACGAGGTGCATATATTTGCAGATAGAGGAAGAGTCAGAAAGCCTTATATTGTAGTGGAAAATGGAGAAAGCAAACTCACGGAAGAATTAAAGCAAAAACTCGAAAGCAAAGAAATTGATTTTAATTTCCTTGTAAGAAGAGGAATAATCGAGTTTCTGGATTCTGAAGAAGAAGAAAATATACTGGCGGCACTGAGCGAGGACGAAATAAATGAGAATACAACGCATTTGGAGATAGACCCTACATCCAATCTGAGCCTGATAATCAATGCGACTGTATTTCCGGAATACAACAGTATAGGAAAGCATTCCCTGATTTCAAACTTTCTAAAGCAAAGCCAAGGCCTTTACGCCACAAACTTTGCCAAGAGATATGACGCAAGAGGATTCTTGCTTTATTACCCTCAAATGCCTATGGCAAACAGCGTAGTTTATAGGGAATTGAATTTCCAGAAGCATGCTACAGGACAAAATTTTGTAGTTGCGCTGATGACTTACCAAGGATACAACATGCGTGATGCCATAGTCCTTAATAAGGCGGCAATAGACAGGGGGCTGGGAAGAAGCTTGTTTTACAGGTCTTATACCGATGAAGAAAGAAGGTACCCTGGAGGACAGCAGGATCACTTCAGGCTGCCCCAACCAAGCGTAGAAAGCTATAAAGGAGAGCATGCCTATTCAAAGCTTGGAGAAGACGGGATAGTGGAACCTGAAACGTATGTGGAAGAGAATGACGTGCTTATAGGAAAAGTTTCTCCGCCAAGATTCCTTGAGGAGCAGACAAGCTTCGGGATTATAGAAGAAAAACTAAGAGACAATTCTATCTCTTTGAGGAGCGGTGAGAAAGGAATTGTGGACAATGTGGTTATAAGCGAAAGCACTGGTGCGACGAAAATAGTGAAAACCAGGATAAGAAGCGTAAAGATTCCTGAAAATGGAGACAAATTTGCGAGCAGGCAGGCGCAGAAAGGCGTTATTGGACTTATACTAAATCAGGAGGATATGCCATTTTCCGAATCCGGAATCGTGCCCGATTTGCTTTTGAATCCGCACAGCTTGCCCGGGAGAATGACGATGGGGCATATGCTCGAAATGCTTGTATGTAAGGCTGCTTCCTTGAATGGTGTTACAGTTGACGGGACTCCATTTTCTACAAATGGGACAGAACTTGTAGCACAGTATGGGAAAATACTCGAGGAAAACGGATTTGACAAATTCGGAGACGAAACAATGTATGACGGAAGGACTGGAACGAAATTTCAAGCAAAGATTTTTGCGGGAGTTGTTTATTATAATAAATTGACACAGATGGCGAGCCTTAAAATCCAAGTGAGGGGGAGAGGACCTGTGCAAATCCTGACCCATCAGCCTACTGAAGGAAAACCTAGAAAAGGAGGGTTGAGATTTGGAGAAATGGAAAGGGATTCGCTTGTCGGGTATGGCGCAAGTTTGCTGCTTAAAGAGCGTATGCTTGACCAGAGCGACAAGACAGATATATGGGTCTGCAGTGAATGCGGGGATACCGGATATTTTGACAATATGAAAAACATTCCAGTATGCCTTTCATGCGGTGGAAGTTCGCTTAAACAGGTAGAGATAAGCTATGCCTTTAAGATACTGCTCGACGAAATAAAATCCTTGCACATAATGCCTAGGATAAAATTTAAAAATGAGTGATTATTATGCAAGCTGAAATGATTTCCCATATAAAATTTACGGCCATATCCCCTGAATTGGTAAAAAAAATGAGCGTGGCAAAGATAATAGTTCCGGATACGTGCAATGATGAAGGATACCCTATAGATGGAGGTCTGCTTGACCAGAGGCTTGGAGTAATTGATCCTGGATTAAGATGCAAGACATGTGGTGGGAAGGTAAAAACGTGCCCAGGTCACTTCGGTCACATAGAGTTGGTAAGACCGACAATACACCCCGAATTCGCAAGAGTCATATACCTATTGCTTGACGCCACCTGCGAAAGCTGCCATAGAATCCTTTTAAATGAAAAGCAGGTAGAAGGATTGAGACCTGATGTTGAGAGTTTTATAAAGGAAGAGGACAAACAAGACGAAAGCCCGCTCGGAATAAAGGAAAAAATGACGATGATGAAAAAGCTCAAGAGCACGAAGAAATGCCCATACTGCGGAAGCGAACAGCATAAACTCAAATATGAAAGACCGACATTCTTTTACATGAACGGAAACAGATTAAAGGCAGACGAGATAAGGGACTGGCTCTCCAAGATAAGCAATGATGATCTTTCCCTGCTTGGGATAGACGGGACTGTGACAAGGCCCGAATGGTTTATAATTACGGATCTTTTTGTACCGCCTGTGAACATAAGGCCTTCAATAACGCTTGAGACTGGAGAAAGAAGCGAAGATGATCTTACCCACAAGCTTCTTGATATAATAAGGACAAATCAGAGGCTTGAACAGGATATTGATGGCGGCGCACCGCAGATAATCATAGATGATTTATGGGAATTGCTGCAATACCAGATAACGACATATTTCAACAATGAGACTGCAGGAGTTCCGGTAGCAAGGCATAGGAGCACAAGGCCTCTAAAGACATTGGCACAAAGACTCAAAGGTAAGGAGGGTAGGCTAAGGTACAATTTAAGTGGTAAAAGGGTAAATTTTGCGGCAAGAACAGTAGTAAGTGCGGACAGCAACATAAGTATAAATGAGGTGGGGATACCAAAAACCATAGCAGAGAATCTTACCATTCCTTTATATGTAACTGAATGGAATAAAAAAGAGGCGATGAAATTCTTGTCCAATACCTCGTACCCTACAGTCTTCAACTACATTTCAAAAGAGAAAGTCAGAAAACGTGTTACTGATGTCAACAGGGAGGAATTGATGAATCTCCTAAAACCTGGAGACATATTGGAAAGGCAGCTTATAGATGGAGACATTGTTCTGTTCAACAGGCAGCCAACATTGCACAGGATATCCATAATGGCACATAAGGTAAAAGTGCTTCCTGGAAATACTTTCCGAATGCACCCTGCAGTTACAATACCATACAACGCAGACTTCGACGGAGACGAAATGAATATACATGTGCCGCAAACCTTGGAGGCACAGGCGGAAGCAAAATACCTGATGAATGTCGATGATTCAATACTTTCACCAAGAGACGGTTCGCCGGTAATATTTGCAGAGGAAGATATCATTACTGGAATATACATGCTCACAAAAGATGATGCTTACTTTACAAAAAGTCAAGCGGCAAGGATGCTCGCGAGCGTAGGGATATATGAACTTCCAAAAGAGACCAAAAAAGGTTATAGCGGCAAGGCGATTTTTTCGAAGATATTGCCGAGTGACTTGAATATAAGTTCGGGCTCGCAAAATAAGATTGTGATAAAGAACGGCGAACTTGTCGAAGGATACATAGACACCAGCATGGTGGAAAGAAACGGAAAAATTATATTGGAGATATTTAAGAATCTTGGTTCGGACAAGGCAAGGGAATTCATAGACAACGTAACAAAATTATCCATGGCGGCGATATATATATCTGGAAATACCATAAGCATAAGAGATTATTATTTGTCCGAAACGACTAGGAATGAAAGGGAAAAGATACTGAATGAAGCGGAGGAAAGGGCAAATGAACTTTTCAAGGTATACAAAAATAAGACATTGGAGCTTCTTCCTGGATGTAACTTAAAGAAAACTTATAATATCGAAACATTCGCTACCTTGGATATCGCAAGAAGCATAGCGGAGAAATCGTTGCGTAAAAATACTGGAATGGATAACAACGCAATGCTTATGGTAATGATAAAATCCAGAGGAAGCATGCTTTCGTTTGTGCAAACCAGCATGTTCCTAGGTCAGCAGGCGGTAGGAGGAGGCGCACCGTCAAGAGGGTATTCAAATAGGGTATTGCCTTATTTCAGAAAGGGGGACAAAAACCCTAAATCGCACGGATTTGTCAAATCAAGCTTCCTTGAAGGATTGGATTTTGTCGACTATTACATGCATGCTATGGGTTCCCGTTATTCTGCAATGGGTAAGCCATTAGTTACCGCAATAAGCGGATACCTTCAGAGAAGGCTCATCAATGCCCTTCAGGATTTATATGTAGACGAAGATTATACTGTAAAAGACGCAAGCAACGCAATTATAGAAATGATATACGGAGGGGACATGATAGATCCTACAAAAGAAAGGCTTGCGGAGGAGTGATTTGATGGAAAATAAAAAATTTAGAGTTGCACCAGGAGAAGCAGTCGGCACGATAGCCGCGCAGTCGATAGGAGAACCTGGAACTCAGATGGTATTGAGGGCGTTCCACCAGGCAGGAGTCATATCGAGCATAAGGACAAAGGGATTGCCGAGACTGATAGAACTCGTCGATGCGAGAAAAGCCCCGAAAGTCCCTTTCATGGAAATAAATCTTGAGAAAGGATTGGCAAAGGATTTTGAGAAATGCGCTGACGTAAAAAGGAAAATTGAAGAGGTTAAGGTAGCGGATCTGATTGAAAGCTTTGAAGAAAACCTGAAAAATTCTGTAATGCATATCCAACTCAGCGGAGAAAAGATGAAAGCGCATGATATTACTGAAAAAATGTTGCTCAATGCCTTGAACAAAAGCGAGGGAGTATCGGCAACTTTGGACAATCATATAATAACTATTAAGATAGAAAAGAAGAAAGAAACAGATAAAAGCATAAAGGGGACAAGGATAAAATTTGTCCATATCAGAAATATGACCATAGCCGGAGTTAAGGGAATCAGCAGGGTGGGGATAGAACAGAATGAGGATAAGTCTTTTTATATTATAGCTATGGGAAACAACATAGAAGGGCTTCTTGATATAGATGGAATAGACAAGTCAAGGATATACAGCAACGACCCTTTTGAAGTTGCAAGGGTATTCGGCATAGAGGCTGCAAGAAACCTCATAGTCAACGAACTAAGCGAAACGATGAAGCTCAACGGTGTCACTGTTAGCATGAGACATCTGGCGCTAGTAGCAGATATGATGACTTATTACGGCATAATTAAGAGCATCGGAAGACATGGAATCGTCGGATTGAAGAACTCGGTGCTGGCAAGAGCGGCATACGAAGAGACCGTAAAGCATTTTGTCAATGCATGTGTCTTCAGCGAAAAGGATCAATTGAATGGGGTCGCTGAAAACATCCTTATAGGAAAACAGATAAATGTGGGAACGGGATTGGTAAAGCTTTCAATAAAGAAGGAGGATCTTAAAAAGATAAAGCAAAAACCGAAAAAGAGCGAAAAGGA
>JAJZVQ010000017.1:0-8011 GCA_021845575.1 Microcaldota archaeon
AACTGCTGGTTTATATATTTCCAATTTCTAAGATTGTTCATGTTCGTCGCCTAAAACGAACATGCCTGAGGATTTTTATAAATCCTCAGGTTTTATTAGAATACCGGAATTATTGGACACAGCCATACCCTGCAAACATTTAAATATTACAAGAAAAAGATATAATTGTGATTGAGATGGGAATTTTGCAGGTGCTAAAAAACAAAAGAATTGAAAAAAAATTGCAAAATGAAATAATGCCCAAAGCATGGGAATTGATAGAGGATATGACCGGAGAGGAGGTAATAAATAAGAAAAAAGTGCCAATAAAGCTTCGGGATTTGCCGGCAGAGATTGATGGCGTATATGTAAGTAGGTACAGAATTGGGGCTGCGGAGGCATACATTGACGATTACAAAATTCTGCTTAACTATAAATATGTAAATGATATTTATGATAATTCCAGAGAAGATTTTGGGAAATTGATACTCCCGATAATGGTGCACGAAGGGTATCACCACAAATTCTATTTCAAAAATAAGAAAACTTTGTACAAACATCATATGCCATCCCCTAATCTTGCAGCGGCAATGGAGGAAGCACCAGCATACTTCATAGAAGCGTATACAGACTGCAAGGTATTCGCCGAGAGCATAAATACAACATGGCAGAATAGGGCAAGCTTAATAAGGCACAGAATGACCGGCACACTCTGCGGTCCATCCAACTCCTCAAATAATTATATCTCTGCAATCCTTGAACTTGTCAAAAGCAAAGATCACGATCACATCAATAACTCCCTGTCCGAAAGGCTATTACGTTTTAATAATGCTATGGAAATGCAAATAACCGAATCAAAAAGCAGTGCGGATATTGTAGAGGTAAGAACGGCAAAAGCGGTTGCTCTTATTATGTTTGCCGCTAACGGATATAAGATATTAGAAACAATACAGGATTTAGATAAGCCATGGGCAGAAATTTTAGATAATCTTACCAGAAAGCTGGAGAACAGCGATTACTTCGAGGCAGTAAAAGAAAATGTGTATGGCATAATCAAGATAAAAAATCAGGCAAATGAGATACTAAAAGAGTCAGAGAAGTTGGGCAGAGACAAGGAGCTTCCGGAAAATATCAGGGAATCAATTCAGGAATGCATGCAGCAAAGAACCATCCTTATCAAAAACATGCTCAGAACCTCTGAAATGCGGGCAGAAAGGTAAAAATATTGCCACAAGAGTAATTTATTTTCACGTGGGCGTAAAACCAACGAGTGGGTGCGAAACCAACGACCTTCAGCTGGGGGAATGCTACATAAGTACCTTGTAATCTCACGTTGGCTTTATTGAAAAAGTGTTAAAAATGTTAACGATGAAATTCATTTGACAAAATTGGTTGTATGGGAAATTATGATGTGGTTGTTGTTGGAGGGGGCCCTGCAGGAATCGCTGCGGCGTTCAGTGCCGCAAAGCTTGGTCTCAAAACGGCAATAATAGAAAGACACGCAATGTTGGGCGGCAATTGGACAAATGGATACGTGCTTTCAATACTCGGCATGTATACCTATGACGGAAGCGAGAAAATAGCCGGAGGAATAGCCGACGAGGTTGTAGAATGGTTGAAAGGGTATGGGGGCACAAAAGGAAAGGCAGGGAACTTTATTCCGTTCAGACCTGATGAAATGAAGATCATTCTTGGCGAGCTCGCTAAAAAATATGACATTGACGTTTATTTCAATTCGCTCGTTTCTGGAGCAGTATTTTCAGGCAGTGCGGCCTCCGAAGTAAAGGTTACCGGAAAGAACGGGATTTTTTCAATATCCGGAAAAATGTTTGTCGATTCGAGCGGGGACGCCGATCTTGTATACAATGCAAAATTAGGGTTTCTGGAAGGTAAGGAGAATGAGGGATGGCATCAGGAAGCAACGATACCTTTCAGGATAGGAAACATAAATGAAAATGATATAATCATATTCTCACAGATGCATCCTGATCTGGTATCTGTAAAAGTAAATGAAAACGGGAGATTGGAACGCTTCAGGCTGATGCCGAATCTCATAGAAAAAGCAAAGCGAACAAACGAACTTTATCTTCCAAACGCAAATGCGGAGTTCATGTTCAACACGAGCAGGGAGGGGGAGTTTGTGTGCAATGCAACCCATGTCAAGATCAGCAATTTCACCGACGGAAAGGAAATGGCAGAGGTAATAGAGGACGCAAGAAGGCAAGTCGCATCTTCTCTCGAATTTCTTAAGAAGGAGATACACGGATTTGAGGAATCGTATCTTCTGGATTCTGCCCCGTCAATAGGTATGAGGGAGACAAGAAGGGCAGTAGGCGAATACGTGTTGCGGAAGGATGATGTTTTAAGTAACGCAAGATTTGACGATGCAATAGCGCGGTGCGGCCATCCGATAGAGATTCATGATCCCGAGAAGGGGGTTGTATATATTCATCTCAATGGCGGGGATAGTTCGTGGTATCATATTCCATATGGGGCAATAGTGGTCAAAAATGTAGACAACATGTTTGCGATAGGGAGGTGCCTCAGCGCCGAGTTCGAGGCGCAGGCAAGCGCAAGAGTGACAGGTACGGCAATGGCAATGGGACAGGCGGCTGCCACAGCCGCAAAATTGGCTATAGATGCCGGCATACCCGCAAGAAAAGTCGATACCAAAAAGTTGCAGGAGACGTTAAGGCAGAACGGCATGATAATATGAAAAATTTGCATAGCACAATCATGCGAATATCAGGAAACAAGACAGAAATGTTCTGCATTATAGGAATGCCTGGAAGGCATTCGCTGTCCCCCGCAATGTATAATGCGGCATTTGCGAAGTTTCAGATGGATTCCGTATTCCTTGCGTTTGATGTGCCAAGAGAAAACCTGCGCGGCGCGATAGAAGGCATGCGCAGCTTCGGCATAAAGGGGATTATACTGACAAGCCCGCACAAGGAAAAGGTTATGGGGCTCGTAGATTACGTAGACAAAAAGGCGAACAACATAGGTGCCGTAAATACGATAATAAACAATAACAATATCCTTAAAGGATATAATACTGATGCTGACGGCTTTTATTACGCTCTGAAAAATGCGACAGGTTTGGACAATAAAAAATTTTTGATATTTGGCGCTGGCGGTGCGGCAAGAGCCTTTGTTTTTGAGCTCGCAGAAAAAGCAAAACACCCCGAAATTACGATAATAAACAGAAACATCGAACATGCAAGAAAACTTAAAATGGACGCAAAAAGGAATGCAGGCGCCGAAATCAGGGTATTTCCTGCCAATATCAATAACATGCAGGCTGAAATGAAACATGCCGACATCGTGGTAAATGCCACAAATATAACCCTTGAAAATTCCTCAGACACACCAGTACCAAAAAGATTTATGAGAAAGGAACAGGTAATATTCGATGCGAATTACGTTCCTCTAAAAAACAGGTTTTTGCGGGATGCCGAATCGACCGGATGCAAGGTAATAAACGGATCGGAATTGCTTTTAGGAGGGGGCATTTCGGCGTTCAGGCTTTTTACAGGCAGGGATGCACCGGTCGAAACGATGAGGAATGCCATAAAAGAATCGTTGAAGTAAACCTTTTTTCTGGCGCTATGTCCAAATAATCAATCATGATAACTGCATTATCCAATATCAATCCTCCCGAAAATGAAATTATTCATGTCGCAGCGGAGCTTTCGGCTTTTTTAACCTGTTTTTTAACAGCGCCGCAATAACAGCAGCCGCAACAATTATGATTGCGAATGCGATTATATACTCGGCTTCTTGCATAGAAATAGCATAACCTTTAATTATGGCATTAGATGGCAATGTGGTAGTGGGAATAGTGGAGATTATGGAAGTCGGCACAGTGGTTTCAGGTTTGACTGTCGAGGTAGTGGGTATTGTAGTGGATATTGTAGGAGGTATTGTAGAATTAAATATGCCTATAATGATGTCAGGAACTAAAACTGAGACACTGCAGTATGTTTTATTCACCCTTTTCAAAGAATAATTATGTATCTCGCCCCATGAGTCGTTGGAAAAAATAAACGGAGCCACGTAGCCGTTGCCGCATTTATAATCTGTAGTTATGTTAAGGGTAATATTCTTCAAAGAAGAATTTATCTTAAGAAGCACGATCTTTTTGTAATTTTTAGGCGTTGTATTTATTATGTTTGTGACATTGCTTACATCAAGGCTGATATTATTTGTCGCGTTATAATGCGACAATGCAATAATTCTTGTCAATGCACTAGTAAAGTTTAAGATTACAGGAGAACCCTTTGATATTGTAGTGTTTACGGTTTCGCTGCTGTTTATCTTCTTCCCACTCACAACCAGTATCGTGTTTAGGTGATATTCCGTATAATTCAGGTTTCCTGGATTCATGAATTCGAAATGATACGTTCCAGGTTCCTTATGGTCATTCCATGTTATCGTAGAATTCGTTTTGCCGTAAAGTACGCCATTAACATAAAGAAACCACGGCGATTGGTTTTTGAATGTCGGAGTACCCACAAACGAAACATTGACGCTTGAGCTCGAATTCGCATAAAACGGGTTCTTTACCGTAGCGTTCAATATACCTTTGTAGATTGTCAAGGTCAATGTCCTGCTTGCTGTTCGGCTAAAGGCGGTTATTTTATAAACTCCTGCGTGAGGAATAAACGAATAATTTAGATATGGGGAATTGACACATGTATTGGAATTGTTTATGGTTATGTTATTCACTACCAATTTTACAACAGAACATGGATGGGTAAGATTATAAGATGTTAAAAGGGTATATTCCCCCTCATAAATATCATCGCTATCATTGTCAGGTTCTTTGTCCCCTATCTTTATGTCCGGAACTACGGATATCCTTATCGGGCGAACAGCGCCGGAAACATGAGAAGGGGAAACATTTACATTGATTACCGAATTGAACGAGGTATAATTATTATTCCCTATTGAATTGAATACAAATGTATGCACGCCGACGTTCAGATCACTGAACGAAAGAGTGTTTGATGTCGTAACGCTCGTATTAAAAACGCCATCGACAAAAAGAGTTGCTGCAAGTTGGTTGTTTACGGTATTCGATGACGCGATTATATCAAAAGGCACGCCTTGCTGAATGCTCTCGTTTACGCTTGAATTGCTGGTATTAAGAATTGCTGTTTTTGATGAACTATTAAATTCAAACGAGAAAGAGGGTGTTGCCTTGCTGATTGTCAAAGAATTTGTGACAGAAGCGGGCAAATAATTTCCATTTCCAAGTGTGTTTGTGACAATAATATAATTCCCTGCAGAAGGACCGACAGAAATAATATTCGAAGTTGCAAAGGAACCTATCAGGTTGCCATTCAAAAAGTCGTTTGCCAAAAGTTGATTGTTGACACTTACTATGTTGGCGGTCACATCAACGGTATTTCCGTTGTAAACAAAGTTCGCAGGGAAGTTCGGAAGTGTTATTGAAGGTGTTGCCTTGCTGATTGTCAATGAGTTTGTTGCAAATATATCAACTCCGTCATTTGACATAATACTGTTTACATTATAAACTCCTACTGGCAAGGCATTTGTTGTTAATATAACATTTTCATTATTAGAAGATAAATTATTTTGAGTTATTATTTGATTGTTTAAATTATAAACAATAATGTTAAAAGTAAATGGAGCAGAGCCAGCGGTAACATTGAATATCGTCTTGACTTTATTCGAACCATTATAACTTTGCGTTGTTGGCGAATTATAAGTAATAGTTCCGGAAAATGCGATGGCGATTATATTCGCGGTTGTTAATGACGAAGTTTCTAGTGGCGTTGCGCTGTCTTTTACGGTGCCCGTAAATTGCCAAGTGCATCCTCTTTGTATAGTATTCGGCGTAAATATATAAGATGAAGCAGTTGACGTTATAGGAAATTGCGCACAGGTACCGCTCACTGCATTATCTGTCCATGAATATGAATATGGCGGAACGCCATTATAAGAAAACATTGTAATTGTATTAGACTGTCCTGGTTCAATGCTAATTGGAGTATTTGGCGTTATTGAAGTAGATAAAGGAAATGCCAACAAATCTGTTTGTGAATAAGATGTTTCAGATGGCAGTGCGCTGTCTGTAACAGAATAACAATAATATGTGCTCGTGCCTGGTGATGCAGTATATGTATTTGAAGTCGCCCCAGAAATCGCAGTATCCGAAGCAGAGCATGTTCCTGCTGCAGAAGCAGTATACCATTGATAGGAATATGGGGTTGTGCCCCCATTCGGGTTTGCAGTCAATGTAGATTGTCCGGAATCTAATGTTATTGTATTTGTTGAGGGCGTAATATCATAAACAGCATACGCAGTTTCTGCACCACTACCAGTCAATGAAACAGAATATGTACCGGGACCTTGATTTGGACATAATGCAATATATGCAGTAGCAGCTGCACTTTTTCCACTATAAACAAGTTCAGAACAGCCCGCAGGAATTGCGACATTTGTAAGTGGGTAATCTCCACTTGCAATCATTATCGCAATTGTGTTTGATGTACTTGATGTTGTCGGGACATTGTAAGTGAAAGTGCTGCTTGGTGATACTAGACTATTCCCTGAATAAATAAGACTATAAGATGCAGCATTCAAACCAATTCCTGCAATTGACTGTGAGGAGGAGCTTGCATATGTTGCAGAACATATATTACTTGTTTGGTGAGTAATCACTGCAAAATTACCAGAATAAGCACTGTCTAAAGTTCCTGATAAGGTTATTGAATAAGGCTGATAACTTCCTGAACCGCACAGATACAATGAATATCCTGATGCAAGAGGCAATGAAATTGAGGTTCCAGTAAATGTGTCATTGCTGAATTGCAGTGGCGTTGATACCATTCCGGAAAACAACTGGGGATTTATCGTAAGAGAATTTATAATTGAGTTTACTGTTTCAGGATCGCTTGCGCTGTCTGTTACAAAAACATTGGCAGTTAAAGAACCGGTTTGAAGGGAATTCGGCGTAAATACAAATGAGTTATATGTCAAACTATTTGTTGTTAGATAATTTTCAATAATTCCGTTAATTGAATTGTAAACAAGAAAGTGATATGTATACGGAGAAGTTCCGCCATTCACATTTGCAGTAAATGTTGTTGATTGACCTACATCAATTGGAGAGTTTGAAATTAAAAAAGAATTAAATGAAAGTGCATTATTTACTGCAATCAAATCTGTTTGTGAATAAGATGTTTCAGATGGCAGTGCGCTGTCTGTAACAGAATAACAATAATATGTGCTCGTGCTTGGTGATGCAGTATATGTATTTGAAGTCGCCCCAGAAATCGCAGTATCCGAAGCAGAGCATGTTCCTGCTGCAGAAGCAGTATACCATTGATAGGAATATGGGGTTGTGCCCCCATTCGGGTTTGCAGTCAATGTAGATTGTCCGGAATCTAATGTTATTGTATTTGTTGAGGGCGTAATATCATAAACAGCATACGCAGTTTCTGCACCACTACCAGTCAATGAAACAGAATATGTACCGGGACCTTGATTTGGACATAATGCAATATATGCAGTAGCAGCTGCACTTTTTCCACTATAAACAAGTTCAGAACAGCCCGCAGGAATTGCGACATTTGTAAGTGGGTAATCTCCACTTGCAATCATTATCGCAATTGTGTTTGATGTACTTGATGTTGTCGGGACATTGTAAGTGAAAGTGCTGCTTGGTGATACTAGACTATTCCCTGAATAAATAAGACTATAAGATGCAGCATTCAAACCAATTCCTGCAATTGACTGTGAGGAGGAGCTTGCATATGTTGCAGAACATATATTACTTGTTTGGTGAGTAATCACTGCAAAATTACCAGAATAAGCACTGTCTAAAGTTCCTGATAAGGTTATTGAATAAGGCTGATAACTTCCTGAACCGCACAGATACAATGAATATCCTGATGCAAGAGGCAATGAAATTGAGGTTCCAGTAAATGTGTCATTGCTGAATTGCAGTGGCGTTGATACCATTCCGGAAAACAACTGGGGATTTATCGTAAGAGAATTTATA
>JAJZVQ010000017.1:8021-12617 GCA_021845575.1 Microcaldota archaeon
ATACAATGAATATCCTGATGCAAGAGGCAATGAAATTGAGGTTCCAGTAAATGTGTCATTGCTGAATTGCAGTGGCGTTGATACCATTCCGGAAAACAACTGGGGATTTATCGTAAGAGAATTTATAGATGAAATTGCATTTGCATTTGTGCTATCTTCTGCAAAACCATTAAATGTCCATACACCATAAATCGTATTTGTTCCGATTGCATTTGCATAATAATTTATGCCGTTAAATGTTAATTCTAAAGAATTTGATGAGATTGCATTTATTGCAAGGACTAATGCATTATTTGTTGTCGGCAATAATGCCATTATTGTATTTCCAATCAATACATGTGAAGAATCTGGCGGTGTCCAAGCCCAATTTCCCGTATATGGGCCGGTTCCGCCACTTATTACTGTATTTGCTACAGTACTCTGTCCGATATCAATTATATTTCCTGGATTAAAAGAAAAAGGATTTGGAGTCATAGTTAATGAGGCAGCATTTGCCAAATTACTACTTGCTATAAAAACAACTGCAAGCATAAACATTATTGCAATTGGCAACTGCAACAATCGGCGCATAAGATTACCTTCTTTTTACCACCAGCATATATGGCATGAAAGTATTAAAAACCCTTTTTCATTTTATGTATACTGTCGAATAATTTTTTGGTTTTGTACCGGTATCAACGCCTGTTTTTTGCCTTTGACTGGTTTCCGCGCCTTAAGAATTTGAGGTAATGGGATAATGTACCCACATCCTTCCCGTTTTGCGCACTATTCTTGTTTGTATCAAACGGAATTACCTTATTATCAAATGGCCAATCGTTAAAATTGCGGAGCCTGGATCCCGCTTCTTCCGACAAAATGAAATTCTTTGCGGTTTTTTTATTGATTATCTGAGAATAAATCTCCCCTGTCTTTGTAAGCCTTCTTCCCATTGTATCTAAATCCACGTCAATAATTGAAAAATTCGGTTTGAAACCGTTGAACCATTCGTATCCGTGCAGGAAACTCCAGTTGAAATAACCCCTCACGTCAACGTTGTCTTTTTCAATTGCATCCTCCACCGATTTTATGTGTTCTATGAGATAACTGGATTTTATTGAATCGTCGCTCGTAGATATGCCATTTTCAGTCACAAACAGCGGCTTTCCGCATTTTTTGTAGAGATTGCTTAGTACATACCTTAGGTTTTCAGGGTCGGTTACATACTCTTTCTTGAATACATTCTTGTACGACACATAATAATTGATTCCTATAAAATCCATGCTCTTGGACACATTCTCCAAAAATCTGTCGTTGAATCGTACGATGAATTCTTGAAAAGACTTTAAGAAAGCACCAGTTTCGATTGCCGAAACTGCGTTTACCGAACCTATACTGGCATGGGAATTGTTTTTTATTATTTCGTACGCATCTGAATGTATTTGGGAGACATTCTTCATCGCTTTTTCCATCTCCAAAAATCTGTCTCTTCCATATGGCGGAAGTTTCGCAGCTATCAGCGAATTGTACAAATAAAGCATGGGTTCATTGAATATTATAAAATAATCTATGTCTTTTCCAAACTCCTTGCTTGCCAAATTTACATAATCTAAAAATTTATCCTTTATATGTTGCGAGGCGAACCCACCATAACCGTGTATCCATCCCGGATTTGTAAAATGGTGTAGGGTGACAAATGTTTTTACGTTGTGCTTTTTGAGTTCGCTAAAGTAATTATGGTAAAAATCGATTGCGTTTTTATCTACAAAATTCTCCTTCGGCTCTATCCTTGCCCATTCGATGTTGAACCTAAAAGCGGATAAACCCACCTTATCGATGAATTGGAAATCGGACGCATAGAATTTTTTGTGGTTTACAGAATAGATTTTTGGCAAATCACACTCACTGCCGCCGAAATGCTGATAATCGCTTACATTACTCCCAAACAAAAAATTATCTGGAAACATACAAGTCGATATCTAATATATTTTTAGGCTTAAAAGCGTTGTGTGCTAATTTTCAAGACCCTACCTTTCCATGACCTGATTCTGTATAATCATTTTGCGGCTTTGCCGCCGTTTGGCTTTGTCCTTAAGGTAAAGGACAGCACAAACGCCACAAATTCTATCGCTATAACTATTCCTACTGCAAACCACACAAGGCTTATTGACTCAAATAGCGGACCTAAAAATACCGGAATGAGGGCAACCCCCAAATTTGTCAATACGCTATACATAGAGGTTGCAAACCCTGCCTGTGCAGGATCCGAAACATATTTTGTGGTTGAAGCCAACGCCATCGACCAATATGCGTTCCCAAAGAATCCGAATAGGAAGAAAACTGTGGCTAATAATGCAATGAATGGATTAAATGAAAGGTAGTACGCAAGGATGCTGACAGATATAAATGAAAGAATAGATGTAAGTATAAGACCTTTTTTTATGCTGTTGTATTTCTCGAATATTGGCGGCAGTATTATTGCACCCAAGGCTGAACCCAGAAACGCCAAACCTCCTAGCAAACCTCCATACGCCATTGCAGATGCCAAAGGAAATTTATTCAGTATGAGCATCGTTGATGCAATGCCCCCGAACATTACTGACATGGAGGCTATCGAAAGACCCACATACCAGTTTTTTATCATGCCTATCTTGAATGAACCCTTTAATGATTTTCCCTTGTAGAATGTCGGATAATCCTTTATGCTGAATGCAATCCATATCGCTGCAATTACTGCGAGTATTGCCGTGATCCACATAGAACCATTTAATCCTATAGATCCGAATATTCCGGGACCCGCAAACGCTCCAACTGCCATACCCAAAAATAAGACACCCACGCTGACACCTATTATAGTGTGGGATTTTTCTTTTGCTATCGATTCAGAAATGCTTCCTACTGGCGCGAGTGCAAGAGGGTACGATGCTGCGGCGATTAAGGCAAATATGAAGAAGAGGGAAAAGTCTGGCGATACCGCCCTGCCAACCAATCCTATGACTGACAGTATCGCGGCGATGTATATGGTGTTCTTAACTGTAAACTTTGCGGCAAGGTAACCGCTGAGCAAACCAAGGATTACCATGGTATACCCATATAATGATACCAAAAGTATTGCAACTGTAAGAGTTATATTGTAACTTTGCATTATACCTGGAATCAATGGTGCAAGTATAAACCAGCCAAACCCTATGGTAAACAACATAAACCAATATGATATAAGTTTACTTATTATTGCCATTTTATCCCCATTTATAATTCATATAATTATGGATAAATTTAAAAATCTTTCTATAAAAAGATAAATATAAGGTATTGATTTTACGGCTGGGTCGAATCGGCACTTGATTGCCGAAGCCAGAATCGTGTAAGCAACCCATGCAGACACAACAACTCAAAAGGCAAAACTATGGAAGATGTAAAAGAGCAGGAAGGCAAGGAAAAGTCGGAATCCGATGTCGTAAACATAGAAGAATATAAGAAAATTAACAAGCTAAACCAGATTTATCTGTTTATTATATCCAAATATAAAGATTATATCGAAAGCGGGGAAAAGCTTTCTGTCGCAGAGCTTCCGACAATGATTATGCCGAAAATTCCGTCGGTTCTAAAAAAGGCCAATGAAATAAAAGAAACATATACTGATTTTGTATATGAAGTGAATTTTGTTGATGTCTCAATCAAAGCATTTGATTTTGTTAAGAATGAGATAGAAGATGTCTCTTTGCCTATCCAATTCTGGCTAACCCCCGAAGAAACGCTAAAATTTATGTCTGGGGACATAACTGACAAAAATATGGTACTTTGCAGCTTGCTGATAGCGCTCGGGAATCCTTCCGCAAAGGTGCTTGTAGTAATTAATAACAATGAAAGAAAGATTGTTGTATATTACGAATTTAACAATTCATTTACTATGCTTGATTTGGATGACGGTATAAAGCTTTTCTCCACAAAAGAGGATATGCTGAAAAGCTTAGGAATGACTGAAGATTCTATCGTATACGAATTCAATGATCAAATGTACATAGACATAATGTAGCTATCTGTCAGGTTGCCCTTCCCTTATATGGATTTAAAGACTGCAAAATGTGGCTGTTTAGGAGGCTTTGCGCCTTTGTGCCTTCAGCATCTTTCTGTACTTTTTCTTGATTCTGTTTGCTTTTACCTTTCTTCTATAATCTTTCCCGATCTTTCTATTTGATTTCGCCACTTTTTTCTGCATACTAAAACCTGATTTATAAACATCAACTTTTCATTTTTTATATTTTATTATATATTACCAGAATTGTTTGTAAATTATCCAAATAATATTAAACAGAATATAATTATTGTTCTTTTACATGTTTATTTAGACTAAGAATATTTATATTTATTTATAAAGTACTGCAATTTTTTATTTGTATGGCAAGAATACCACGACCTTTAGGTCGGGGGATGAATTGCACATTTTGTTATTACGCGTAACATTTATATACTTTAATATTCAAAATAGATACCGATGTTGTGAAAACCACATTTAAATATCATGCATATCCTTCAAAGAAACAGAGGGAAACACTTGACAGGCAGATGTTTCTTTCAAAAGAACTTTACAACCTCCTCCTTGAAAACTCAAAGGTATAT
>JAJZVQ010000018.1 GCA_021845575.1 Microcaldota archaeon
GTCAATGTTTATCCCATCCGCTTTTTCCGTAAGCTCATTTATGTCTGAAAATACGAATTTTGATTTTGATTCGACAGGAAAAAGCATCTTCTCAAGAGCCCTGAAGCGCTGTGCATACTGGGATATCCTCTTGTAATCGCTGCTTGTGGCTTCATTAAGCATTTTTTTTGAATCTTCTTCCAACTGTTCTATCTGGACAACACCGAAATCATGCAGCGCTGCGATAGCCTCCTCATATTGCATTTTCGATATTATAATCCTTATTTTTTCCATTTTGGAAGGCTTTAGCAAACTAACACCATCATATACCGAACTCCTCTGATATTACTTCTTCAAACACCTTCAATGACATTTCAGGGTCTATATTTTTTATCGCAGAGATCCTGGAAAGTGTTTCCTTTTTTATTTTGTCACCCTCTGAATCCGCCTTGTTTCTTGCATCGTTTATAATTTTTTCGTAAATAATTTTCCCCTCGTTTTCCGCATTCTTGTTTTTTTCGGCTTCATACTCCATACTTTCCTTTATAATCCTTTCCGCCTCTTTTGAGGCTTTTTCGATTTCCTCTGCTTCCTTCGTTTCGGCTTCTTTTATTTTTTTTAATGTGCTTATGTCATCCATTTCATCACTGCAAATAATATATCACAATCGCAAGTGCAACCAATGTCACTGCTATATTGGCAAATTTTATAAGCATCACAATCCTCTGGAATTTCATCAATTCCTTGTTTGCAAATACATTCATTTTCCCACGCTGATTTTCTTCTTTATTGATTTCAAAGAAACTATCTGATCCCTTTCCATGTCGTCAAGTCTCTGTTTTATATACTTCATCTTTTCTTCCATTTTTGGTATAGTGACATTTTCTATGGCGTTCGATCTTCTATTGAGTTTCTCGATTTCATAGAGCAGCTTCCTAAGCGAATTCTCTTTTTCTGCAGTTTCTATCAATAATTTAAGCAGGGCGTTGTAATTTTTTCTTACATCACTTATTGATGCGGGAACAGAGATAACATTATACTCTTTGTTATATGCATTCGATTTTTCAATGCTAAGATTTGGAATTTTGACTCCCATCACGTTTCTTACTTCTATGCCAATTTTTTCCTCTTTCTGTTCGGAAGCTATCCTCTCAAGGGTTATCCTTCCATCTTTAGCTTCGGCGATTTTTGTGCTGTCCATTGCCATTACCACATAATCGATAATGTTGGCCCTAAGCAGCTCTATCTCCCTCGCCAGATTAAAGAATTCCAGTATAAGGCTGCTTCTTTTCATTTTCAGCAGGGAAAGCCCCTTGGCTGCAATGCGCACCCTACTTCTTGTCTTTATTAATTCAATTCTTGTCGTTTTAACATTATTCATTTTTCCATCTTCCGTACTTCTTTATCAGTTCGTCCTTAATCCTTTTGATTTCGCTAATGTCCAAGTTGCTCAGCAAATCCCATCCAAGATCGAGTGTTTTCTCTATACTCCTGTCATCAAAATAATCCTGGTTCACAAATTCTTTTTCAAATAAGTCTGCAAATTTCAGGTATTTCCTGTCGTTAGCGCTCAATGCTTCTTCTCCAACGATTTCGGTAAGATTTCTCAGATCTTTTCCGTTTGCATACGAAGAATACAACTGGTCTGCCATTCCCCTATGGTCCTCTCTTGTGCTCTCCTTTCCTATGCCCTGGTTCATCAGCCTTGATAACGAAAGAAGCACGTCCACGTTCGGGTATACGCCCTTTCTTTGGAGATCCCTGCTGAGCACAATCTGGCCTTCGGTTATATACCCTGTAAGATCGGGTATAGGGTGCGTTATGTCATCGCCAGGCATTGTTAAAATAGGTATTTGCGTGATTGATCCCTTTCTTCCCTTTATCTTTCCAGCCCTTTCGTATATGGTCGACAAATCCGTATACATGTACCCCGGGTAACCCCTTCTTCCAGGCACTTCCTCACGGGCAGCAGATATCTCTCTCAATGTTTCGCAATAGTTTGTCATGTCACTCAATATTACGAGCACATGCATGTCCTCTTCATATGCAAGATATTCTGCGGTTGTAAGCGCAAGCCTTGGAAGTATTATTCTTTCCATGGAGGG
Organism: Microcaldota archaeon; assembly: GCA_021845575.1. Lineage (GTDB taxonomy): Archaea > Micrarchaeota > Micrarchaeia > Micrarchaeales > Micrarchaeaceae > JAJZVQ01. Next base: position 2,085 of record JAJZVQ010000018.1, read on the forward strand.
ATCAGAAGAAAGATTAAGAAACATCACCGATCTTTCAAGTGCGCCAGTGTTCGCAAATTCCTCCTTGAAAAAATTAGCCTCTTCGCTATTTATTCCTATTCCTCCAAAGACCACTGAAAATTCCTCGTTTGCGTCGAGTATCTTTGCCTGCCTCGCTATCTGTGCGATAATCTTGTTGTGCGGCAGCCCCGACCCTGAAAATATCGGAAGTTTTTGTCCCCTTACCAATGTGTTCATTGCATCTATTGTCGATATTCCGGTTTGTATGAACTCCGATGGTTCCTCTCTCGCATAAGGATTTATCGAACCCTTGTTTATGTCGAGCCTGTTCTCGCTATATATGGGTTTCCCCTTGTCCCTTGGCCTTCCTACTCCGTCAAACACCCTTCCGAGCATGTCGGTGCTCACTGCAAGTTCTGCGGTAGTGCCCAAGAACCTGGCGCTTGTCTTGCCAAGATCCATTCCCCTGGTTTCTCCAAATGATTGCACTATGGCAAGCCCGTCTCTTGTATCAAGCACCTGCCCGGTTATCCTTTCGCCATTGGGCATCGCAATCTCGACAATCTCGTTGTATGCCGCGTTTCTCACGTTTTCCACGAAAAGAAGCACGCTAGTTATCTGCTTTATCGTTTTGTAGTATACATCGCTCATAAATACACCATTCATATCTCACTCGTCGGTTCTATCTTCTCCAATTCGGCCAATGCCTCCTCAATTTCCTTGAAGTAATCTCCTATATTTTCTTCTTTTACATATTTCATCCTGGCTATCTTCTCCTTTGCCTTTGTTTTTTGAAGCTGTTCGACAATAACTCCTTTCTCCAGGATTTTCTTTTCCGCATCATGCATCATCATTATCGACTTCAGCATCCAATACTGCTTCTTCATAGATGAGTAAGTGTCTATATCATCGAAGGCGCTTTGCTGAAGATAATCTTCACGTATTATCTTGGCAATGTCAAGAACCTCCTTCTCTTTTTCAGGCAACGCGTCATAACCAACAAGCTGCACTACCTCATTTATCTCGTTTTCTTCCTGAAGCAGTTTCATTGCGCCATCTCTCAATTCGGACCATTCGCGCTCCGTGTTCTTTTCATACCAGTCGTTTAGTTCCTCCTTGTAAAGAGAATAGCTGTTCAGCCAGTTTATTGATGGAAAATGCCTCCTGTTCGCAAGCGAGGCATCCAGCGCCCAGAATACCCTTGTGACTCTAAGGGTATTCTGTGAAACCGGTTCGGAAATATCCCCTCCGGGAGGAGATACCGCGCCGATTGCCGTTACGGAGCCTATTGAATCGTTAAGCACTCTGACCATTCCTGCCCTCTCATAAAATTCCGCGACCTTTCTGCCTAAATATGCAGGGTAACCTTCCTCGCCCGGCATTTCCTCAAGCCTGCCTGAGATCTCTCTCAGCGCTTCAGCCCATCTGGACGTGCTGTCAGCCATAAGTGCGATGCTGTATCCCATATCCCTGTAATATTCAGCTATTGTTATTCCAGTGTATATGCTCGCTTCCCTTGCGGCCACAGGCATATTGGAGGTATTCGCAATCAGTATTGTTCGTTCCATAAGGGGCTTTCCTGTTTTGGAATCCTTTAATTCCGGGAATGTCGTAAGTATTTCCGTCATCTCGTTTCCGCGTTCGCCGCACCCGACATAAACTATTATGTCGCTGTCGCTCCATTTTGCCAGCTGGTGCTGGATTACCGTTTTACCGGAACCGAAAGGACCGGGAACCGCCGCAGTCCCTCCTTTTGCTACGGGAAAGAACGTGTCGATAATCCTCTGTCCGGTTATAAGCGGAATCTTTGGCGAAAATTTTTCCTTCACAGGTCTTGGCACCCTTACCGGCCAATACTGCAGCATAGATATTTTTTCTTTCTTGCCGTCATTTTTGACAACAGCTATCTCGTCAGTTATTGTGTAGTCCCCTTCCTTCAATCCATCTATCTTTCCAGATAACCCGAACGGGACCATGACCTTGTGCTTTATTACACTGGTCTCATCAACCTCGCCTATTATCGAACCTGCCTTTATCTCGTCACCATTATTTATCAATGGTACAAAATGCCATTTCCTTTTCATGTCCAACGACGAAACATCAATCCCTCTCTCTATAAAGTCGCCGCTCTGTTCCATTATCTTATCCAGAGGTCTCTGTATTCCGTCAAATATCGATCCTATCAGTCCCGGGGCGAGCATTACGGATAATTGCCTGTTTGTATTTTTAACAGCTTCGCCAGGCCTCAATCCCGAAGTATCTTCATAAACCTGAATTATGATATTTTCCCCATCAAGCTTTATTATCTCGCCAACCAAACCTATATCTCCTACCTTTACGACGTCGTACATTCTTGGGTTTTCAACATTTCTGGCAATTACTACAGGTCCAGATACCTTGTATATGCTTCCTTTTTTCTCCATTAAAACACCATTTTATTTATTGTTAACTGTCAATCCCTTTATGTCTACTCCTAGAACTCTCTTTGCCAATTGCTCAACAGATTCGTGTTTTTCAATTCCATGCATAGGTATAAACACAATTAGAGGTCTGAGCGTATTCTCTATTCTGTTCAGCATTGGAATGTCCATGTTTTTTCTTATAGATTCTGAAACAAAAATAAGTCCGTATTCCCTGCTTTCTATAAGCGTTCCAATCAGGTGCACCGCCTCCTTCCCAGAAGTAATGAAAATATTACTTATCCCTATAAGCTTGAACCCGAGCACAAGTTCTCTTTCTCCTATTACTGCGATGCTTTCAAATTTCATCTTAGCACCATAGAGGTAAAAAATGATTTATCTGCCCTTTCTTTGCTGATTCCATAATATTTGCTGTACCATATGCCTCTAACTACCCTCCTTTCAAGCTCCGCTGAAAGTATAAAGCTCATTATGAATTCTATGGATATTGGCATCGACTTGAAGAGTTTGATGTATCTACCGTATAACTCTTTATTCAGTGCAGTCTCAAAATATGTTATCAATTGATCCTTCTTATACAAGTCAAACGCATAACCTATCTCGAACGGAATATCCTCTTTCAAACTATAGATATTTTTCTTTGACATTGCGATGAGCGTTTCTTCGCTTATGTTGCCGCCTTTTATCACGTATTTCTTTATGTCGTCATAATTGTAGCCTAATTCCATTGTCTTTATCAGGTTCAGTATGTTGCTCACATCTATGCTCTCTTTTATATACTTGAAAAGGTGTAGCCTATTGATGTTGTATAATTTAAATTTGTCAAGCAGATTATTATAATAATATAAATCCAGCACGGATATAATCTCGGATATCTCGCCGCTCTTCTTTGCGTCTTCGACATAGGGAAGCAGTATCTTCCCGTAATTGTATTTCATAAGATAATTTACAACATCTTCAATATTCTTCTGCTCTATCATATTGACGAAATCGTATTTTGTCAGTGTTCCGCTGAGCGTTCCTACCGGGGTATCTTCAACTATCAAAAAAGATTCGGTATGACTTAAATCATAACCAAGCACCTTTGAGGAGAGTACGATTTTTATGTTTTCTATATCCCATTTGCTCAGATATGCATTTATGAATTCTTTCGCAGAAGGCGGAATTACTGCCGAAACCTTATTGATTGTGGAAACCATATGCGCGTTTATGACGGATTCTGCAAGATCAGGATTCTTGTATATCCCAGAAAGTTTGTCTATCTCGTTTCTATAAGTCGTCGAGCTGAGCAGGTTTAAAAAATCCTCTACATTCTTTTCTTTCAACTGGGAAATGAAATGTTCGTTGAGTGAATCTATTTTCATTGTCTGCAATTTTCCGTATATTCCCGCATATGTCGATTCCATCACTATCCTCCTTTCGATTCGCTCTCAATGTTGTCAGAAAATTTTTTCATTATTTTTTCCTCGTATAACCTTATTATGTTGAGTAGGGAGTAATCTATATACATTTTCCTGTCTTTGGAATATGCGATTATGCCCCCTTCCAAGGATTTGTTTTCTTTGAGATTGAATCCAGCACCCTTAGGAATTCTTTTGATATCCTCTTTTCTGGCTTCTATAATACAGTCGTCCCCAAGTTCCCGCACCGCTTTATCCAAGATTTTCTCAATCAGCTTAGGATATATTTCGCTTTCCAAAATCCTTTTGATGTTTTGAATAAGGGTGTCCTTGCCATTCTTAATAGCATCCTCTACCCTGCTTTGGTAATCAAATCTAGATTCTATAATGTTCTTTGAATGGTTTATGGAAATAATCCTGTTTCCATCAAATTCCCCTCTTTTTTTAAACTTCTTTATTGTTTCATCAGCTTTGGCGTCTGCCATTTCCTTTCTTTTTTCGGCTTCTTTGCGTGCATCATCTAGTATTTTCTCTCTTTTATTGGCGCTTTCTTTTTCTATGCTATCTATTATTTCTTCTAAACCCATCTATAAACACTCATATAAACAATAAAAGACAAATACTGAAAATAGATTAGAGTATTTGAAGTAGTAATATCAAACCAAGGACAAATCCTATTATCCAAAGGGTTTCAGGGATTACAAAAAAGAATAATACCTGACCAAATTTTTCGGGTTTTTCTGCTATTACTCCCATTCCGACTGCACCTATCCCCTGCTGCACTATGCCTGTACCTACAAGCCCTCCAGCAATGGCAATAGAAGCAGCAATTGCATATAAAGGATCTGCGACTACCATTTAATTCACCATAAAGAAAACTGGTATCTATTTTATATAATAATTTAAAAAGGTTGGTATTAAAATATAATACTTTAATAATTCTACAACTGTGAGGACAAAACCTCTCTCAATTTTGCGCTTTTTGAATGGTGTATCGTCAAAAGGCATACTTTTTCCGTAACAATTTTAAACTGCCATATCAAAATTTGGCAGAATAAGGATTATCTTGCAAGTTCTTCTGGCGTTGCAGTTTTTATGTATTCGCAGGAATCCCGCAAAACAAAAGGATTATAAATATTGGCATGCCAAATACCTATGGTATTATGGTAAGTACAGTTGACATTATACTTATAGTAGTTGCAATTGTAATCGCTATTATAGTAATTGTTATAATAGCAATTTTCAACAATCTAATATCAAAAAGGAATCGTGTACAGAACGCGTCAGCACAAATTGACGTACAGCTCAAAAGAAGATATGACCTGATACCCAATTTGATAGACAGCGTAAAAGGTTATATGAAATACGAAAAAGGAGTGCTTACGCAGATTACTTCGCTTAGAACTTCGATAATATCAGGATCCATGGAGGATAAGGCGAAAGCGAATAACCAGCTTACGCAGGCATTTAAAAGCATCTTTGCGGTAGCGGAGAACTATCCGGATCTAAAAGCCTCGCAGAACTTCATGAACCTGCAGGAGCAGCTTGAGGATACTGAAGATAAAATCGCCTTTGTAAGGACTTCATATAACGATTATGTGTTGGATTTCAACAATGCAATACAGGAATTTCCGGGCAATATGATTGCACCTGCATTCGGCTTCAAAGTTGCGGCTTTCTTCCAGGCACCTGAAGGGGAAACAGCTCCGGTAAAAGTTAATTTTGACGATGTCAATGAACCTCAAAAGCCAACAGCGCAGCCGTCTGTGCCCTCTGCCCAAACAGCTCCGAAATCCGTCACTCAAAAACCTCCTGCAACTTCAAAACAACCTCAAAATCAACCTAAAAAACCCAAGCAGCCAGGTAAATAAAATTGACAAAGATTCATTGCCAATTTATTCGGAATTTCCCAACAAAGCACAAAATTACTAAAGGATGAAAACATGGCGAGTTTTTTCGACGAAATAGCAAGGAACAAGATGAAATCAATTTTACTGTTATTTTTATTTTCGCTGTTGTTCGTAGGGATAATTTTCTTATTTACTTATTTTCTCGGCTTAGGCATTTTCGGTCTTATAATTGCAGTAGTTATTGTTGCGGCATATGCTCTTTTTGTGTACTTTTCAGGGGAAAAATTCGTGCTTAAAGTGTCGGGAGCCAAGCCTGCCGACAAGAATAGCAATCCCTATCTTTATGATACTGTAGAAGGGCTTGCAGCGGCATCCCAGCTCCCTATGCCTAAAATATACATAATCAATGATCCAAATCCCAACGCCTTTGCCACAGGAAGGAATAAGAACCATTCTTATGTGGTAGTCACTTCGGGGCTTTTGTCAATGATGAACAAAACAGAACTGCAGGGAGTTCTCGCCCATGAAATGTCCCATATATACAACAATGACATATTATTCATGCTGATTGCCGTAATATTTGTAGGCGCAATAGGAATTATCGCCGCCATTGCAAGAACTTCGCTGTTTTTCGGAGGTTTTGGAGGCGGCGGCAGGAACAATTCCGGCATTATACTGATTATAGCATTGGTCTTAGGATTGCTTGCGCCTTTGTTTGCAATGCTTATAAGACTTGCAATTTCGAGAAGGAGGGAGTATATGGCAGATGCCAACGGTGCCAGAATAATAAGGAATCCCCAGGCTCTCGCAAACGCGCTAAAAAAGATAGAGCAATACTCGAAAAATCCGCAGGCTCAGCCAGCTAAGAACGTAAACGCAAATATCGCACCGCTGTATTTTTCGAACCCCATTAAAAAAAGTAGTCTGATGAACCTATTCTCGACGCATCCGCCCATAGAGGAAAGAATAAAAAGACTTGAAAAGATGTATTGAGCCAAAATAATAAAACCATCAGGCACAAAGGAGTCATATCAACGTGGGCGTAAAACCCACGGCCTTCAATCATGTAAGTTACCAAATTAAGCCATTTTTTTAGAATGATGAGCAAATGCCACACATCGATATAGTAGTTGTTGAACCTATATACCAGATAAATATAGGGTATATTGCGAGGATAGGGAAGAATTTCGGCGTAGATTCTATAAAACTTGTCAATCCGAAATGCAAATACAATGGAAAGAATGCGATTAAATATTCAAAGCACGGAGTAGATTTGCTTAACCGTGCAAGGGTATACAAAACCTTTGACAGCGCCATAAAAGACAGTTTTGCGATAGGCACCACCTCAATTCCGCATAAGGCAAATACTTCGCTGTATAACATATATACATTAGAGGAATCCGCAAAATTAGTAAAGGATAATAAGATAAAAAATATAAGCATAGTCCTTGGCAGGGAGTCTACAGGATTGACTAAAGAAGAAATAGGAAAATGTCCCGCCAATACATTCATCAAATCTAATAGTAATTACAATGTATTGAACATATCACATGCGCTGGCGATAATTCTTTACGAATTCACAAAAGAAGATTATTCCGAGAATAAGCATTTAGCATCTTCGGATGAGATAAAAGGAATTACAAAACTTTTCAAAAAAATGTTGGTGGAAAAGAAAAATATAAGGGACAAGAAAAAAGTATCTGACGCTTTCGAACACATATTGAAAAGGGCAAATGCAACAAAAAAAGAGGTCAATGCGCTCGCTATTGCAATCAACAAAACCGGCAAAAATTAATCTGCCGAAATTTATCATAACCCTTTACATTCAAATCAAAAAAACAAAAAAAGAATCAGAAATAAAAAAATCGCTATTTTTTCTGTACCGGCTTTTTCTTCTTTATTATCTTGACCTTTGCGGGAGTCAGCAATAGTTTGCTCTCATCTATTCTTGCGATGTCGCCATTTATCTTGCCTATATACTCCTTTAAAGAATCTATCAAGGCTTTTTGCGTGTTCGGTCTTTTTTCTAATTCCGAAATGTTTAATAGTATGATATTCTTCTTCTGTAGTTCGTCTTCTACTGCCTGCAAGTCAGCTTCTTCGCGCAAAGCGAATGGTTTTATATAAAAATCCGCAGGTTCATTCATCACATCGACATTTTCCATTTCTTCAGAGTTCATATAATCTTCGATGTTAAGTTCGTTTGTCGTCCCAAAAGCTTTCCCAAGCTTGTCAAAAAGTCCCATTGTTTCACCTATTTGGTATTAGTCACCTGTTTTATAGTTACACATATAGCTTTTTTAATACTTTCTGTTTTGGTTGGTAGGAGTTTATAAATGTTAAGATATATTTAAAAGATTTCCTTCATAATAGTTTAAACATAAAATTTAAAAAACTACCTTTTGATTTTAAAATGATTCCCATGGCCGCCGAGTTAAAATTAAAACGTGTTTATGAAAAGACCGAAGTCACCGACGGAGAAAGAATATTAGTAGATAGATTTTGGCCCAGAGGCATAAGGAGAAGTTCAGCAAATATAGACATATGGATGAAAGGCGTCGCGCCAAGCAACGAGCTTAGAAAATGGTTCTCCCACGAGCAATCCAGGTGGGAGGGTTTTAAAAAAAGATACAATAAAGAGCTAGAGAATAACAAAGCATTTGAAAAATTAATAAAGTTTATAAAGGATAATGATACGGTAACATTATTATATTCTACAAAGGATACAAAGCACAACAATGCGGTTGTGCTGCTTGAAGCAATAAAGAAAAGACTCAAAGAAGCCGAAAACAAGTAGAAACCCCTTCAGCCCTCAATTTTATAGTGTTCTTTCATCATGCACCTATTCATAACAAAAAGCATGTTGTGCTCTTCAGCAAATTTTTGCGCATCTTCGTTGAATATACCTTCCTGTAGCCATACCGCCTTTGCGCCAATTGCGTATGCCTCTTCAGTTATTTCGAGTGCCTCAGCGGAAGGCCTAAACACATCAACCACGTCTATCTTTATAGGTATATCGGAAAGTTTTTTATATACCTTTTCACCCAATATGTAATCCGCAAAAGGATTTACGGGTATTATTTTATATCCAACTTCCTGCAGATATTCCGGTACGTCGTGGCTCGGCTTTCCGCTTTCTCTGGAACACCCCACGACAGCAATAATGTGGAATTTCAAGATTTCAGTCATGATGCTTCCCATATCGCCAATTTTTTTTAGCATCCAAATCCCCCTATACATTTATTAATTCTTTTATCATATATATATAAAATATCTTTGGTCCATTTATCCAATGCGGTGTTAATTTGGGAAAAGTTTTCCTAGATACTAGTGCAATACTATTCTCTTTTAGGAATAAAAAAGATATTTTTAATATTGTAAGCAATGTTTTTCCTACATCAAATGCAATTATTTCGGTCGGCGTCATAAGAGAATTAACAAAGAACGGAACGAATAAAGGAAAAAAAGGCTCAGTAGCAAGGACTTCTCTATCAATATTAAAGTCTAAAAATATTAAGGTAGATAATATAGATATGAACGTAGACAATTGGATTTTCAAAAAAGCTTCACGATTTGATGTTGTTGTAACAAATGACACCGAACTTATCAGCAAATTAAACAAAAAAAGAGTGACCTGCTTTAAAGTTTCCAAATCAGGAGCGCTCAAAAAAGTAATGTTAATACGAGGTGAATAAATGTATAACTCATATACGATAAAAGACACATTTGAATTATCTCCAGAAAATTTTGGCAAGGATATAGAATCCGTTGCAGAATCGGTGCTTCAAAGAAAATATGAGGGAATGGTAGACAAGGAAATGGGTATTATAATTACTGTATTTGGTGTAAAAAATATAAGTGACGGAATTATTTATCCAGGGGATCCAAATACACACCATAACGCCGAATTTAATGTTTTGGCATTCATGCCGCGTGTGGACGAAATTGTAGTAGGGGAGGTCACAGATGTGACTGATTTCGGGGCTTTTGTTAGAATCGGGCCTATGGAAGGATTGGTGCACGTGTCTCAAATAGCCGGAGAATTTCTCTCTTTCGACCGAAAAACACAAACATTCGTTTCCAAGCAGGGAAAGATATCCCTAAAAAAAGGAGATGTAGTATACGCAAAAGTGTCTACGGTAAGCATGAAAAAATCAATAAAGGATTCAAAAATCGCCCTTTCAATGAAACATGAAGGATTAGGAAAACCGGAATGGTTCAAATTGGCGTCCTCTCAGAAACAACATGTCAGGACAAATGCAAAAAAGTACAAGGGTAAAAAATGAAAAATATTCAATAAAATAAAAAGAGGATTATATGGCAGAAGAAAAAGCATGCAAGAATTGCGGATTTATAATAAGTCATGGAACAACATGTCCGATATGCGGTTCCACTGAATTGACGAACAAATGGGGAAGTTACATAGTGGTATTTGATGCAGAAAAATCAAA